>CBDUVK010000024.1:0-17009 GCA_965370645.1 uncultured bacterium | reverse complement strand
GGAAATTATGTCTTTTTACGACACCTGCAAAACCACGTCCCTTGCTGGTTCCGGTTACTTTTACCACATCTCCCGGTTTAAAGAGATCCGCTTTAATTTCATCCCCAATTTTAAATTCTGTATCAGAAAAGTTTCTAAACTCTTTTAAAAATCGCAGCGGTGGAACACCAGCCTTATTTAAGTGTCCCAATAAGGTTTTATTCAGATTTTTGGGCTTTTTTTCATCAAAACCGATCTGTACAGCTTCGTAACCATCCTTTTCTTCAGTTTTGATTTGGGTGACAAAGCAGGGACCGACGTGCAGTACAGTTACCGGAACGGTATTTCCTTCATCATCGAAGATCCGGGTCATCCCAATTTTTTTACCCAATAAACCAGCCATTTTTCTCTCCCCTATATCGTCAAGTTTTTATTTCAATATCAACGCCTGCCGGCAATTCCAACTTCATCAGTTGATCAATAGTCTTATTGGTTGCATTATGAATATCAATAAGCCGCTTGTGAATTCGTCGCTCAAACTGTTCCCGTGATTTCTTATCCACATGTGGAGAGCGTAGAACTGTAAAAACACTGCGGTTTGTTGGTAATGGTACAGGTCCCGAGATCAAAGCCCCGGTGGCCTTCGCCGTCGTTATAATTTTCTCTGCAGACTTATCAATTAAATGATAATCATACGCTTTTAATTTGATTCGAATACTTTGTCCGGCCACGAACTCACCTTTATTTTTTTCTGTTTTTTCCTAATATATTTTCTATAATTGTTTCTGCAATATTTTGCGGTATCAGGTTATAGTGATCAAATTGCATACTAAACACAGCTCGACCCTGGGTCAGCGATCGCAGGGCTGTAGCATATCCAAACATTTCACTCAAAGGAACGAATACCTCAATCACCTGGGCATCTTTGCGCGGTAATATTCCGGCTACCTTGCCCCGGCGAGAATTTAAATCCCCTATCACATCACCTATATACTCTTCAGGTACGATCACTTCAACATCCATAATAGGTTCAAGCAGTATTGAACCAGCTTTTTCTAATGCATTCTTGATGGCCATCGAACCCGCAATTTTGAAGGCGATTTCACTGCTATCCACTTCATGGAAGGAACCATCAGTAAGTCTCACCTTTACATCGACAACCGGATATCCGGCAAGAAAACCATTTTTCAACGATTCTTCGATACCCGTTTTGACTGACGGAATAAATTCTCGGGGAATAACCCCGCCTACGATTTTATTTTCGAATTCAAATCCACCACCTTTGCCATTCGGCTCAACTTCAATAACTACATGTCCATACTGTCCCCTACCTCCGGATTGACGAATAAATTTTCCTTCCGCTAATACCGGATCCGTAATTGTTTCCTTAAAGGCAACCTGTGGTTTACCAACCCGCGCACCAAGTTTAAATTCTCTCAGAAGCCTGTCTATGATGATCTCTAAATGCAATTCTCCCATACCGCTAATCAGCGTCTGCCCGGTCTCTTCATCAAAAGAAACCTTAAAGGTGGGGTCTTCATCACTCAACTTACTGAGTGATTCGCTCAATTTTTCCTGTTCGGTTTTTGTTTTTGGTTCTATTGCCACTGCGATGACCGGTTCGGGAAAGTTCATTGCTTCCAAAACAATGGGTTTAGCCGGCGCTGCAAGGGTTTCTCCGGTGCGGGTGAATTTTAAACCGACTGCAGCCGCAATATCACCGGTAGCTACCTGGCTGATATCTTCCCTACGATTGGCATGCATCTCTAATATCCGTCCAACCCGTTCTTTTTTTCCTGTGTTGGCATTTAAAATATATGAACCCGATTTTGCGATTCCGGAATAAACCCGGAAATAAGTCAATTTTCCCACATAGGGATCGGTCATAACTTTGAATGCAAGCGCAGTAAAGGGATCATCATCACTCACATGCCGCACAGCTTCTTTATCCGAGCGGGGATCAATCCCCTTTACTGGTGGAATATCCATTGGTGAAGGCAAGTAATCCACCACAGCATCAAGTAATCTCTGAACACCTTTATTCTTGAAAGCCGAACCTAAAAGTACCGGCACGATATCACACTGAAGGGTACCTTTTCTAATTACTGCTTTCAAATGCTCAGCATCTATTTCGCCACCTTCCAGATAAATTTCCATGAGATGGTCATCGTAATCGGAGGCAATCTCAATCAAATGAGTTCGGTATTCATGGACTTTTGTTTGCAGATCACGAGGAATTTCTTGCTCAATCCATTGCGAACCCAGAGTTGACTCATCGTAGATTACCGCTTTCATTTTAATCAAATCTACCAAACCGGTAAACAGATCTCCCTGACCCAGGGGAATTTGTAGTGCAACCGGTCTTGCGCCAAGCCTAACCTTAATCATCTCCAAGACGTGATAGAAATCCGCTCCAATACGATCCATTTTGTTGACGAATGCAATACGGGGCACCAAATACCGATTTGCCTGACGCCACACCGTTTCCGACTGAGGTTCAACACCCCCAACCGCACAGAACAGGGCTACCGCTCCATCCAAGACCCGCAGTGAACGTTCCACTTCCGCCGTAAAGTCGACATGTCCCGGTGTATCAATAATATTTATCCGGTAGTCTCGCCATGAGCAAGTCGTCGCTGCAGAAGTGATAGTAATCCCCCGTTCCTTTTCCTGTGCCATCCAGTCCATGGTTGTAGAACCTTCATGCACTTCACCCATTCGGTGCAATCGACCTGTATAAAACAGGATTCTCTCAGTTGTGGTCGTTTTGCCTGCATCGATGTGTGCCATAATCCCAATATTTCTAATTTTTTCTAAAGGAAACCGCTTTGCCATGAATTATACTAACCAACCTATCTCTAATCTACCACCGGAAGTGTGCAAATGCTTTGTTTGCTTCTGCCATCCGATGGGTATCCTCTTTCTTTTTAACTGCAGTACCTTCATTTTTGAAGGCGGCCATTATTTCATTTGCCAGGCGTTCCGCCATGGTTCTTTCTGAACGCTTACTTGAAAAACTCACCAGCCAGCGAATTGCCAAAGAACGCCGACGCTTTTCCCGAACTTCAACCGGAATCTGATAAGTAGCACCACCTACCCGACGGGAGCGCACTTCCAGGACCGGGGCTACATTATCCATTGCTTTCTTGAAAACAGTCAAAGGATCTTGTTTGAGCTTCGATTCAATGAGATCCATTGCTGAGTAGAAGATGGTCTCCGCTGTACTTTTTTTCCCTTTGAGGATCAGTCCATTGATAAACTTACTGACCAATTCGCTCTTGTATTTTGGATCAGGTAAAACATTTCTTTCTGGTGCTTTTCTACGCCTCATGATATCCTCAAATGCTATTATTTCTTGGGCCGTTTAGTGCCATACTTTGAGCGGCTTTGCATTCTATCGCTTACCCCACCCGTATCCAGGGTTCCACGGATAATATGATATCGAACGCCAGGTAAATCCTTCACACGCCCACCCCGAATCATTACAATGGAGTGCTCCTGTAAATTGTGGCCTTCACCCGGGATATAAGCCGTAACTTCAATCCCGTTGGTGAGACGAACACGAGCAACCTTTCTCAAGGCAGAATTCGGTTTCTTCGGTGTGGTGGTATAAACACGAGTGCAGACTCCTCGCTTTTGGGGTGATTTTCCCAGTGCCGGAGCCTTATTTTTTTTCTCTACCTGTTTTCTACCATACCGCACAAGTTGATTAATTGTTGGCAATATAGCCTCCTACCAAATTTTCAAAAAATGACAGACTTAAAATTTAACAATATGATTTTTCTATTCCAATTCGTTTTTAAATTTGCCTATTCCGCCGGTACCGACTCCGAAATTTCTTCTTCTTTATCCGTCTGAGTTTTCAGATCAATATTTAACTGTTCAAATTTCTTCATACCTGTTCCCACCGGGATTAGATTACCGACAATCACATTCTCCTTTAATCCAAACAGAGTATCCACTTTACCTGCCACAGCTGCTTCTGTAAGTACCCGGGTTGTTTCCTGGAATGAAGCAGCACTGATAAAACTATCCGTGGTTAACGCTGCCTGGGTAATACCAAGTAAAATAGGTTCAGTCGTTGCCGGATCCGCATCTCTTGCCTCGGAAAGCGTTTTCTCGGATTTTTCCAGCTGCCGATTGGTATATTCAAATTTTAACTTATCAACTAACTGCCTATTTCGGAATCTTGAATCACCGGGCTCGGTAATGACAACTTTATTCCTTACCTTTTCATTCTCCTCCTTGAATATGATGCGGTTAACGGTATCCCCTTCCAGGAAGCGGGTATCTCCGGGATCGAGCACACGAACCCGTTGCATCATCTGACGAGCGATAACTTCTATATGCTTGTCATCAATACTTACACCCTGCAATCTGTAAACTTCCTGTATTTCATTAACCAGGTATTCCTGTACTTTATTGGGACCTAAAATTTGCAGAATATCCTGTGGAGCGATAGAACCTTCGGTAAGCATCTCTCCCGCTTTCACATAATCACCATTATGAACCAACACATGCATACTGTATGGTACCGGATATTTTTTCTTTTCCAGAGTTCCTTCCACAATTATTTCCCGGACACCCCGCTTGATAACCCCAAATCTGACCACACCATCAATTTCACCTACAACGGCCTGTTCCTTAGGTTTTCGCGCTTCAAACAATTCAGCAACACGGGGCAAACCACCGGTAATGTCGCGTGTTTTACCAATCTCCCGCGGAATTCTCGCTATAATTGTACCTGCTTTGATCTCCTGTTTATTTGTTACCCTTATTTGTGCCTTGACCGGAAGAATATGTGTGGCAAGTTCTTCACCCTTTTTGTTGACAACCTTAATATGAGGGCTTAAATTTTTATTCCTCGTTTCAATAATAACTCTTTGTTTCTGAAGAGTTTGTTCATCCAGTTCCTCTCTGGCAGTTACATTCTCCACAATATCCGCATATTTTATAATGCCACCCTTCTCGGCCAGAATTACAGTCGAATATGGATCCCATTCGAATAGCACATCCCCCTTTTTTACCAAAGCCTTATCTTGAGATAGAAAATTTGCACCTGCAGGAACTGTATATTTCACCAGGGATCTGTCTTGATCATCCACAATATGAATTTTACCATACTGGCCAATAGCGATTAGCTTCTTTACAGGATTTCCATCATCATCCAGTTCTTCACCCTCCAACAGACGTAAATTTTCTACTTTAACCTTACCATCGAACCTGGCCATTACCTGGGATTGCGCTGCAATTCTGCCAGCAATTCCACCAATATGGAAAGTTCGTAAGGTTAACTGAGTTCCTGGCTCACCGATACTTTGGGCAGCCATGATACCTACAGCTTCTCCGATGGTTACTAAACGCCCGGATGCTAAATTTCTGCCATAACAGAGACTACAAACACCCCGTTCGGCTTCACAGGAAAGGACTGATCTTATTTTTATGGACTCAATGGCAGATTCAGCAACAAGTCCGGCTTTTTCTTCATCAAATAATCCCCCGGCTTGAACGATCTCCTCTCCGGTGAGCGGATCAAATACATCATCCACTGAAACACGGCCTAAAACACGGTCAGCCAGCGATTCTATTACTCTCTCACCCTCCTTAATCGGATAGGTTTCAATGCCCAGAATCGTACCACAATCATATAGTGTGATCATAACATCCTGCGCAACATCTACCAGACGCCTGGTTAAATATCCGGCATCAGCTGTTTTTAAAGCTGTATCTGCAAGACCTTTACGGGCACCATGCGTGGAAATGAAGTATTCCTGAACTGTCAATCCTTCAAAGAAATTGGCAGTGATCGGATTTTCTATAATTTCTCCAGTCTGGCCTGTCAAGGTTTTTTGCGGCTTTGCCATGAGACCCCGCATACCGGCAAGCTGACGAATCTGTTCTTTACTGCCCCGGGCACCAGAATCTGACATCATATAGAGAGAATTAAATCCATGCCTGTGATCTTTCAATATATTGAATAAATCAGTTGAAACTTGTTCAGTAACCCGGGTCCATATATCGATAACTTTATTATAACGCTCGCCATCGGTGATGATACCCATCTGGTATTGATTTTCCAGCAAACGAACCTCATCATATGCCTTGGAAACAATTTTTTCTTTACTCTCAGGTATCACAATATCATCCAGACCAATACTGGATCCTGCCAGGGTAGAATAACGAAAACCGAGCTGTTTCAAATCATCCAGGAAGCGCACAGTCCTCAAATTACCAATTTGTTTCAACACAATTGAAATCAGACCTTCAAGAGCTTTTTTGGTCATGGTGTAATTGATAAAACCTACCTCTGAAGGAACGATCTCGTTAAAAAGTACGCGGCCTATGGTGGTTTCAATCAGTTCACCATTAATTCTTACTTTAACAATTGCATGCAGATCAACCTTGCGGTCATTAAGAGCAATAATCACTTCCTGTGAGGAGGCAAATGTTTTCCCCTCACCAGTTACCCCTTTTCTGTCCTTGGTTACATAATAACATCCGAGAACCATATCTTGAGACGGAATGGCCAAAGGTCTTCCATTGGCTGGTGAAAGAATATTATGAGAAGAAAGTATTAACAGACGCGCTTCCATTTGGGCTTCATAAGAAAGCGGTATATGAACCGCCATCTGGTCACCATCAAAATCTGCATTAAAAGCCGCACATACCAGAGGATGGATTTCGATAGCTTTTCCTTCGATGAGTACAGGTTGAAATGCCTGAATACCGAGTCGGTGAAGTGTGGGAGCGCGGTTTAAGAGCACCGGATGTTCATTAACAATCTCTTCCAAAACTTCAAAAACAATTGCATCCCTTTTATCCACGATTCTTTTGGCACTTTTAACTGTTTTTACAACCTTTCGTTCTTGCAATTTTTTAATGATGAATGGTTTGAATAACTCAACGGCCATCTCTTTCGGCAATCCGCATTCATACAGTTTGAGCTTGGGGCCAACAACAATGACCGAACGTCCCGAATAGTCAACTCGCTTTCCCAGCAGATTGAGGCGGAAACGCCCTTGCTTTCCGCGCAACATATCAGAGAGAGATTTCAGAGGACGATTTCCATCGCTACGTACTGCGGTAGTTCTTTTGGTATTATCAAATAAGGCATCAACAGATTCCTGAAGCATCCTTTTTTCATTACGCAGAATAACTTCCGGTGCCTTAATGTCAATGAGTTTTTTCAGACGATTATTACGTATGATTACCCGGCGATAAAGATCGTTTAAATCACTGGTTGCAAAACGTCCACCCTCAAGAGGTACCAGAGGCCTTAATTCCGGTGGTATCACAGGAATGACATCCATAACCATCCATTCCGGCCGGTTTTTAAATTCGCCATTTTCCCGGGTTCGAAAAGCTTCGACTACTTTAAGTCTCTTCAAAGCTTCATATTTTTTCTGCTTGGATTTTTCAGTTTTCAGAACATTGCGCAACTCTTGAGAAAGTTCTTCAATATCAATATTTTTAAGCATGTCACGTATGGCTTCTCCGCCCATGCCAGCAATGAACTTATCGGGATTATCATCCGGCAGATTTCTTTCTTCCGGAGACAAACCCTCCAGAACATTTAAATACTCCTCTTCAGTCAATACATCACCGGTTTTAAAACTGGTCTTACCGGGTTGAATGATCACATAGGCTTCGTAATAGATGATTTTTTCAAGATACTTTGGTGAAATGTTCAATAAATAACCAATTTTTGTCGGTGTAGAACGGAAGTACCAGATATGAACGATAGGCACAGCAAGGCTGATATGCCCCATTCGCTCACGCCGTACAGCTTTGGTAGTAACCTCCACACCGCATCTATCACAAATTATACCTTTATACCGGATTCTTTTATACTTTCCACAATGGCATTCCCAGTCTTTGACAGGCCCAAAAATCTTTTCACAAAACAACCCATCTTTCTCCGGTTTAAAAGACCGATAATTGATTGTCTCAGGTTTGGTTACCTCACCATAACTTTTTTCCAAAATTGCGTTTGGAGAAGCCAATCCGATTGAAATTTTCGTAATTTGACCTCTTCTACTTAAGTTACTAGCTGCAAACCTGTCTTTGATATCGCCTCTATTCATATGTGGATAATCCTCTTTTATGGTGAATAATAAATGTCCTTATGGTCACTTTCTTATTCAACTTTTATGTCTAAACCAAGTCCCTGTAGCTCTTTGACCAACACATTAAAAGATTCAGGTCTTCCCGGATCGCCCAGGTTATCTCCTTTTACAATAGCTTCATACACTTTTGTCCGCCCCTGCACATCATCACTCTTATAGGTTAAGATCTCCTGCAATGTGTATGCTGCACCATATGCTTCCAAAGCCCAGACTTCCATTTCACCGAATCTCTGTCCCCCAAACTGCGCCTTACCACCCAGTGGTTGCTGGGTAATTAAGGAATAGGGACCGATAGAGCGGGAATGAATTTTGTCATCAACCATATGAGACAACTTCATCATGTATATGAAGCCCACTCCGACTTCCTGATCGAACGGTTCCCCCGATTGCCCGTCAAACAACTTCATCTTTCCGGATACGGGCAGACCTGCAGTTTTCATCTCCGCGATCACCTCATCATAGGTAGCACCGTCAAATACTGGAGTTGCATAAAATTTATCCAGCAGTTTTCCGGCCCACCCTAAAGTTGTCTCAAATATTTGTCCAAGATTCATTCGGGAAGGAACACCCAAAGGATTTAAAACAATGTCCACCGGTGTACCATCAGGTAAAAATGGCATATCCTCTTCCGGAACAATCTTAGCTACAACGCCCTTATTTCCGTGGCGGCCGGCCATCTTATCACCGACTTTAATCTTACGTTTCTGGGCAACGTAAATCTTTGCCAACTGCACGATTCCAGGCGGTAATTCATCACCAATCATGATTTTATATTTTCCAGTTCGAAGATCATTTTCCAGTTCACGAGTCAGGCTTTTAAATTCCGAAAAACAGCGTCTAACTTGCTCATTTAAATTACTATCATCGAACCACGGTTCGAGATAGTCGATGGCATCAATTTCATGCTTTTCGAATATTTTTTTGGTGATTTTTTCTTTGGCCTTTAATATATTTTTGCCAATTTTATTCTTCACACCTTTGGTCGCTTTATCTCCAAATTTATCTTCCAGGTACTGGAAGAGTCGTTCTCTGATCTGTTTTAACTCTAAATCGTGTTGTTTCTCAAGCTCATCAATTTTCTTCTTGTCTTCCTTTTTGGTCTTATTATCCTTTTTCTTACGCGAGAACAATTTGGTATCAATTACAATTCCTTCCATACCAGATGGCAGTTTTAAGCTTGCATCTTTTACATCACCAGCTTTGCTTCCGAAAATTGCTTTCAATAATTTTTCTTCGGGTGTAGGCTCGGTCTCACCTTTTGGAGTTACCTTACCCACCAGAATATCACCGGAGCGGACTTCAGCACCAGTACGAATAATCCCGTTTTCATCTAAATTTTTTGTTGCTTCTTCACTTACATTAGGAATTTCGCGGGTAAGCTCCTCCTCGCCTCGTTTGGTATCTCTTACTTGTGTTTCAAACTCTTCTATATGAATTGAAGTAAAGATATCATCACGGACCATGCGTTCTGAAATCACAATAGCATCTTCGAAATTGTAGCCGTTCCAGGGCATAAACGCGACCAGAATATTCTTCCCTAATGCCAGCTCACCTTTATCGGTTGCATGGCCATCCGCCAGAGCTTGCAACTTGTTCACCTTATCACCCTCTTTCACCAGAGGTCTCTGATTGATCGCAGTATTCTGATTGGTTCGGACAAATTTTAGTAAATCATATTCGACTCGCTGCGCTTCACCCGTCATCACCTGCCGCACATCATCAACAGAACCAGGTTCCACATTGACAACAATTTTCTCTGAGTCCACCTTCTCGACAGTTCCCTTCACTTGAGAGACAATAACGGCACCGGAATCATCGGCTACCTTCTTCTCCATACCGGTCCCAACGATAGGGGCATCCGGGCGAATCACAGGAACTGCCTGGCGCTGCATGTTAGATCCCATAAGTGCTCGGTTGGCATCATCATGTTCCAGGAATGGAATCAGGGATGCGGCTGGTGACACAATTTGATTGGAAGCGATATCGATATACTGAATATCTTGCGGATTGGAGAGCACGAAATCACTTTTCTGCCGGACTTTGACCAGATCTCGTTCAAATTTCCGGGATTTTTCATCCACCGGGGCATTGAATTGAGCTATCACTGTCCTCTCTTCATCATCCGCAGATAAATATTCAATCTCATCAGTCACCTTTCCATTCACAACTTTACGATAGGGGGTTTCAATAAATCCAAATTCATTTACCTGAGCCAGAATGCATAACGAGGAAATTAATCCAATATTCGGTCCTTCCGGTGTCTCCACCGGGCACAATCTTCCGTAATGTGTATAGTGAATATCCCGAACTTCAAAGCCAGCACGCTCACGAGTTAATCCCCCGGGCCCAAGCGCGCTCATGCGGCGTTTATGGGTAAGTTCTGCAAGTGGATTGGTCTGATCCATAAATTGGGAAAGCTGGGAAGTTCCAAAAAAAGTATTAATGACCGAGGTAATCGCCCGGGCATTGATTAAATCTTGCGGTGTGATGGTTTCGGAATCCCCAAGGTTCATGCGTTCCTTAATCGTTCGTGCCATCCGGGTTAAACCCAAATTCATCTGAGATGAAAGCTGTTCCCCAACTGTTCTGATACGCCTGTTTCCCAGGTGGTCAATATCATCGGTCGAGCGTTTACCTTCTCTCAAGTCGATCAGGTATCTAATAATTTCAACAAAATCTTCTTTTGTCAGGACGGTATTTTCAACGTCAACTTTTAGACCCAATTTTTTATTCAAACGATACCGCCCCACTTTACCCAGTTCATATCGTTTGTCGTTAAAAAACATTTTATCGAGCAGACCTTTGGCAGTTTCTATATCGGGTGGTTCACCGGAACGAAGCAAGCTGTAAATCTTCCGCAGGGCAGTCTCTTCGTCTTTCGCATCGTCCTTTTCCAGGGTATTCAGGATCAGATGAGGCATTGTGGGATCATTCGGAAATTGAAGTCGCAACTTCTTAATTCCTGCAGATTTTAGCGCCTCAATACTTTCTTCATCCAATTCCGTCCCCACCTCTAAAAGGATTTCGCCGGTTTTTTCATTCACAATATCTTCTACTATTCTTCGACCCACCAAATTAAGGGTTTCTTCTTTTTTGAGAGTTACTTCATCAATCAAATTAAATAGTTCCAGGATATCCTTATTTTCTGCAAAGCCCAGTGAGCGGAGAAAAGTGGTGACGAAAAACTTTTTCTTGCGATCGATGTATACATGTAAAACATCATTCACATCAGTCATAAACTCAACCCAGCTTCCCCGGAAAGGAATTACCCGGGCTGAGAAGATTTTTGTTCCGTTAGGATGGATGCTTTCATCAAAAAATACCCCGGGAGCCCGATGGAGTTGATTGACGATTACGCGCTCTGCCCCGTTAATAATAAACGTCCCTCTATCAGTCATATAGGGAAGATTTCCCAAATACACATCCTGCTCAATAGTCTCAGTGTAATTTTCTGTCTCACCAGTTAAGTCTTTTATAGAGAGGCGTAATTTTGCCTTCAGAGGTGCGGCGTAAGAAAGCCCTCTTTCGCGACATTCACGGACTGTATATTTTGGCTTATCGGTATAATATTCTACAAAATCGAGAATGAAATTTTCCCGGCTGTCTACAATGGGAAATGTCGCCTGAAATACTGCCTGAAGACCCTGATCCTGGCGTTTATCCGAACTAATTGTTTCCTGCAAAAACTCCTGAAAAGATTTACGCTGGATATCTAGAAGATCAGGATATTTCGCAATCGTTGGAATTTTTGAGAAAAATTCCCGATCGATTAATTTAGTCTCTTTCAAAGAAGCCACCTCATTTTACTTCGTTAAAATTTAAAAGATTTATTCAATATCTACAGTGGCGCCAACTTCTGTTAACTGCTTATTTATATCCTCCGCTTCCGCTTTTGATACCGCTTCCTTAACAACTTTCGGTGCTGCTTCAACCAAATCTTTCGCCTCTTTGAGTCCTAAATTTGTGATTGCTCGGACAACTTTAATCACCTGGATTTTTTGAGATCCGATTTCCTTAAGAACTACATCAAATTCTGTTTGCTCTTCTGCCGCAGCTTCACCTGCACCACCCGGAACGGCTCCACCCGGAACAGGCATGGCCATCGGTGCAGCTGCAGTCACACCAAACTTTTCCTCAATCTCCTTTACTAATTCCGAGACTTCGAGCATGGTCGCTTTTTCGAGATATGCTAGTACATCAGTGCGTTTAACTTCAGCCATTTTAAGATTACCTCCAATTATAAATGCTGTTATGATTTGATTATTTTTTCTTTTCTTCTAACGCTTTTAGAACATTTACAAAATTATACATTACACCGTTCAGAGCGTAGAGTAATTTCGACATAGGAGAGTTCAGCATCCCCACCAGTTGTCCTAACATTTCTCCCCGGGAGGGAATTTTCGCCAGGCTTTCTACCCTGCTGGAATCAATAACTTGCCCTTCAAACAGTGCAGCTTTTAGTTTAAACTTCTCTTTAAATTCTTTTTGTTTCTCCAATACTTTGACCGGAAGAGTAGGATCATCATAGCTTATGGCGTAAGCATTAACGCCGGTTAAAAACTGACTCATCCCTTCAATCCCTGCTTTTTCAAATGAAATTTTGGCCAGGGTATTTTTAAGAACCCGATACTCAACATCCGATTCTCTGAATTTTCGACGTAATTCATTGGCTGTATTGACATCCATACCGGTAAAGTCAACCAGATAAATACCGGAGGCCCGAGCAAATTTGTCACTCATTTCTTCAACTACTTTTTCTTTCTGTGGTGTTGCCATAGTGAACTTCCTCAACCTTTGTCATTTAATCCTGAAATTCCTGGGAACTAGGAACCAGCTTAATCCCGGGTCCCATGGTATTTGACACATATATACTGCGCAGATAGGTTCCCTTCGCAGATGCGGGTTTCATCCGAATAATAGTTTGCATTAAAGAACGAATATTTTCTTTAAGTTTATTCGCTTCGAAGGATGCTTTACCTATACTGGAATGAATAATTCCGGCCTTGTCGACGCGAAAATCTATCTTACCCGCTTTTATTTCTGTAACCGTTTGTTCTATCTCCATCGTAACTGTCCCGCTTTTCGGATTGGGCATCAATCCGCGAGGTCCCAGTAATTTCCCTAATTTTCCCAGATCCTTCATGGAATCAGGAGTTGCAACCAGAACATCAAATTCCAGCCAGTTCTCCTTCTGGATCTTTTCCAGATAATCTTCGTAGCCTACATAATCCGCACCGGCTTTTTCTGCCTTGACTGCCTTTTCACCTTTAGTGATGACTAAAACCCTTACCGGTTTCCCCAGACCATGCGGAAGGGATACTGTACCCCGAATCGCCTGCTCTGATCTTCTCGGATCTATTCCCAGACGTATAGCGATTTCGACAGACTCATCGAATTTTGCCTGAGCAGTCTGTTTTATCAAATTGACCGCTTCGTCCAGCGAATATTCTTTTTGTTCAATTAATTTGCTTAAATTTGAATATCTTTTACTTCTTTTCATTTATACCTCGCTACAATTACTCGACTTCAATACCCATACTGCGGGCTGTACCTTCGATAATCCGCATTGCCGCCTCCATAGACGCGGCATTCAGGTCTTCCATCTTAGTTTTCGCAATTTCTTCTACCTGCTGTTTAGTTACTTTTCCCACTTTTTCCACATTGGGTTCGCCTGAACCTTTCTCAATGCCCGCGGCTTTGAGGAGGAGAGTTGAAGCAGGAGGGGTTTTTGTAATAAAACTAAATGAACGATCTGCATATACCGTAATGACTACAGGAATTATATAACCGATTTTTTCCTGTGTCCGAGCATTAAAAGCTTTACAGAACTCCATAATATTTACACCATGTTGACCCAGTGCAGGGCCGACAGGCGGAGAAGGATTAGCATTACCAGCAGGAATCTGAAGCTTAATATATGCTGCAATTTTCTTTGCCATAACAGTTTACCTTTATTTCTCCATTTCTATTTGCAAAAAATCAAGTTCAACCGGAGTGGATCTACCAAATATACTTACAGAGACTTTTACCTTCTTTTTCTCCTCATTCACTTCTTCAATGATCCCGGTAAAATCTGCAAAAGGACCATCGTTTACCCGAATCGCATCACCAACTCTAAAAGGTACTTCAATATGTTCCACCTCAATATCTTTTCGTTCAACCTTTCGCAGAACCAGGTCAATCTCATCCTGTCTGACCTCAGTGGGATGGTTCTTGGGTCCAACAAAACTAATAACGCCCGGAGTTTCCTGTACAAGATGGGCGGTCTGAATATCAAGGACCATTTCAACGAGGAGGTATCCCGGAAAAAATACTTTATTTTTCAACTTTTTTTTACCTTCACGCATCTCCAGTACCGGTTCGGATGGTACTATGATGCGATCGAATCTGTCCTCCAGACCCTTGAATTTAATCTCGTTTTCCAGGTGAGCCTTAACTTTGGTTTCCTGTCCCGAGTAAACCCGCAATGTATACCACTTTTTTTCCACCTTATTTTCTCACCTTTACTTGTTAGTACAATATGTTGATAATCCTGGAAATGATTGTGTCAGTAAAAAAGATGAACAAGGTAAAAAGAGCAGAAATGACGACCACAATCACTGTTGAATTAATTAGCTGTTCACGTTCAGGCCACACAACTTTTTTCATTTCTACCCGAACATCTTCAAGGAATTGTTTCGCTTTTTTAATCATCTCTAATCTCTGTTTTCGTGTTAGTCCAAAAAACTCATTAACTGGTGAAGAAGCAGGCCTGGAGGGACTCGAACCCCCAACCACCGGTTTTGGAGACCGGTGCTCTAGCCAATTGAGCTACAGGCCTGTGCCAATCAACGAGTCTTACCTCGTCTCTTTGTGATTGGTATGTTTATCACAAAACCGGCAATATTTTTTAAACGCCACCCTTTGCGAATGCACCCGCTTATTTTTGGTGGTGGTATAGTTCCGTTGTTTGCACACTGTGCATTCCAGTGTAATAATATCACGCACTTTGAGACTCCAATTTTAAAAACACTTATTCGATCACTTCAATAACAACACCGGCACCCACCGTACGTCCACCTTCACGAATTGCGAATCGGAGTTCTTTTTCCAATGCGATGGGTTTTCCCAGTTCTACAGACATGTCAACATTATCACCAGGCATAATCATCTCCACACCATCCGGCAACATGATACTTCCGGTTACATCGGTGGTTCTGAAATAGAACTGGGGCCTGTAATTATTGAAAAACGGAGTATGCCTGCCACCTTCTTCCTTTTTCAAAACGTATACCTGAGCTTTAAACTTGGTATGCGGGGTAATTGAACCGGGCTTTGCCACAACCATGCCACGCTCTAATTCATCTTTTTCAACACCGCGAAGCAACAGACCAACGTTATCACCGGCCATACCTTCGTCCAATAATTTCCTGAACATTTCCACCCCGGTAACTACCGTCTTACGATGTGCACCCATACCCACAACTTCAACTTCTTCGCCAACTTTGACTTGACCGCGTTCAACTCTTCCAGTTCCTACAGTTCCGCGGCCGGTAATAGAGAAAACGTCCTCAACCGGCATCAGGAAGGGCTTATCGATATCGCGTTTGGGAGTAGGAATGTAATCATCTATGGCATCCAATATTTCTTGGATACATTTGGTTTTTTCCTCATTATCAATGTCATTCATTGCTTCTAAGGCACTTCCCTTAACAATAGGAATCTCATCACCCGGGAATTCGTATTTTGACAGAAGTTCACGAATTTCCAATTCAACCAGATCCAATAGTTCCGGATCATCTACCTGATCGACCTTATTCAGAAATACCACAATACACGGAACATTCACCTGGCGAGCCAGAAGAATGTGCTCACGTGTTTGCGGCATAGGACCGTCTGCAGCACTTACCACCAGGATAGCACCATCCATCTGGGCGGCACCGGTAATCATATTCTTGATGTAATCTGCGTGACCCGGACAATCTACATGAGCATAATGTCGTTTTTCAGTTTGATATTCAACGTGAGCTGTCGCAATTGTGATACCACGCTCTCTCTCCTCCGGGGCATTATCGATACTATCAAATGTGCGAATATCAGATAAACCTTGCTTGGAAAGATACATGGTCATCGCAGCGGTTAGCGTTGTTTTTCCATGATCCACATGACCAATCGTACCTACATTGACATGCGGTTTACTGCGTTCAAATTTTTGCTTAGCCATTTAGTAATCCTCCAATGGTTGACTTTGTTTAATTCAACTGTTTATTTTCAATAACCCAGTATCTTTCTATAAAAGAAAAGAGCCCACGACCGGGGTTGAACCGGTGACCTCATCCTTACCAAGGATGTGCTCTACCGACTGAGCTACGTGGGCTTTAACAAACGTCAGAGACTTTTACTTCCCCTCTAACGCAGAGCGGGAGACGGGACTCGAACCCGCAACCAACAGCTTGGAAGGCTGTGACTCTACCAGTTGAGTTACCCCCGCCGCAGTAATGTTTCCCTTTTTCCAACCCCTCGCTCTTTATCTCAGTCGTGCGAGCTTCAACCTGGTGGGGAGGGAAGGATTCGAACCTCCGAAGGCTTCTGCCGTCAGATTTACAGTCTGATGCGTTTGACCGCTTCGCTACCTCCCCGGGATGCCACTAAATAAAGTGAGCCGATGAGAGGACTTGAACCCCCAACCGACTGATTACAAATCAGTTGCTCTACCAGTTGAGCTACATCGGCATGAAGGGATATCACCACTATGCCTAAAATAGAGCCTATAAATTTAATAAAATAAAAAACTCAGGCAACAAAAAAAATTATTAAAATATTTTTGCCGGTAACATCTTCACAAAACATTAATAACTAACATTTCTCATTTCAACTTAGGATTTAATGTATAATATTACTGAATTTTGAAATCTCATGCGAATA
>CBDUVK010000023.1:0-17145 GCA_965370645.1 uncultured bacterium | reverse complement strand
CCCCGGATTTGCCGGGGTGGAGAATGAACTGTTTTATGATCAGAAAACCATGATGGTATTTGGAGATGCAAAAGAGATGTTGTTAAAAATTGGAAGTGATTTGAAAAAGGATTAAGTTAAAACTAAATGTATAATTATATTCACTCCCTGATGTTTTTTGAGATGTTTCCGATAATATGATTGATCAGGAATCTAAAAAAAATCGATTATGAAGAAGTATATTTTTTTTATAGGATTTTGTCTGTTTTTGTTCAATCAGAAGATCGCCCGGGTTGAAGGTCCTTCCTCCGAGCAGCTCCTCATTAATCACATTCACCAGATTATAAATGCCAAGAAGGCGTTCAAAATAGATTCCTTTTTTACAGCAAGACATAAGTTGAGACTGTTTAACGGTACAGTTTTGTTTGCAGAAAAAGGAAGGGTTATATATTCAAATGCCTTCGGGTATTCCAATTTTAAGAAGAAGATCCCGTTGGAAGTAAATACCGCCTTTCAACTGGCGTCAATAACAAAACCTTTGACCTCCTGTGCCGTTTTAATGCTGGTTGAGAGTGGAAAACTTAATCTGAATGATGATGTCCGGAAGTATTTTCCGGAGTTTCCTTACGAAGATGTTACTATACGTCTGTTGTTGTCACACCGCTCAGGGTTACCTGATTATATGTATTTTGCGGATAAACTCTGGAAAAGTCGAAGAATATTTTTAAGCAACCAGGACATGATCGACCTGATGACATTATATAAACCGTATCGCTACTATAAGCCGGACCGCCGCTATAATTATAGTAATACTAATTATGCAATTCTTGCCTCTATTATTGAGAAAGTATCGGGATTAACCTTTGCTGATTATTTAAAACAGAATATCTTCGATCCGCTAGGCATGAAAAATAGCTTCGTATATTCCAAAGAAAAAATCAAAGCTGCACAGGGAGATAATCTTGCCATTGGATATGATCATCCGCGCCGGCGGGCTGAGAATAGCTACCTGAATGGTATCGTTGGGGATAAAGGGATTTACTCAACGGTGGAAGATCTGTTCCGTTGGGATCAGGCATTATATCAGGGGAATCTGATTAGTCTGTTTACCCTGGAAGAAGCATTTACCCCTGCCCATCGGGATTTAAGAGATTATGACAATTACGGATTTGGATGGCGGATCAATTTGAATAATGGGGATAAGATTGTATTTCATTCCGGCTGGTGGAAAGGATTCAAGACGTACTTCATTCGCAAGATAGAAGAACAGAAGACCATTATCATATTGACCAACACCGCAAATCAGCACTTCCTGAGTATTCGTAGATTAAGCGCACTCCTTTGACAAAATACTTCCCAAAAACAAATAGTTAAGCATCATACCCCAGGACGGGTGCCAACCATTTCTCAACTGTTTTTACATCCATTCCTTTGCGTCGTGCATATTCTAAAACCTGATCTTTACCGATTTTACCGGTACCAAAATAGCGGGAATGGGGATGAGCAAAATAATAGCCTGAAACTGTAGCTGCCGGGAGCATAGCGAAATTTTCTGTCAATTGCATTCCTGTTTGGGTTGTAGCATCCAGCAGTTCAAAAATGGTCTGCTTTTCGGTGTGGTCCGGGCAGGCGGGATATCCGGGTGCGGGGCGAATACCCCGGTAATTTTCGCTGATCAACTCTTCATTACTGAAATTTTCTTCGGGTGAGTAACCCCAGAATTCTTTACGGACTTTCTCGTGCATCAATTCTGCAAACGCCTCTGCTAATCTGTCAGCCAGCGCCTTGGTCATGATACTCTGGTAATCATCGTGTTCACTTTCAAATTTTTCGACCAGCTTTTCAATTCCGATACCAGTTGTCACTGCAAATAATCCAATGAAATCTTTAACTCCCGTATCCCGGGGAGCGATAAAATCTGCCAGGGAATAATTATATTGTTCGTTGGTTTTACTCATCTGCTGCCGCAGAGCGTGGATTACCGCCAGAGGTCTCTTCCTGGACTCATCGGCATAAACCTCGATGTCATCAAATCCCACTGAATTGGCAGGAAAAAAACCTATAATGCCCTGGGCCTGAAGTGCCTCCTTTTCTATGATGTGTTCCAGGAGTTGCTGGGCATCATCATATAGCTTTTTGGCCTCACTTCCAAATTTTGGATGATCGAAAATTTTAGGAAACTTACCCTTCAATTCCCAGGCGATGAAAAAGGGTGACCAGTCTATGCAGGTACGTATCTCAGACAGGGGGAAATTGTCGAAAAGGCGATAACCGGTAAATCGCGGTTGAATCACTTTAAATTTTTCCCACTTTGTTTGCATCCGGTTATCCCGGGCTTCAGCTATGGTGATGAGTTCTTTCTCAGAATATTTTTGCTCATGAGCAACCCTGATATCCTGGTATTCACGCTCAATTTCTTTTACATAATCTTTCTTTTTCTTGGGATTCAAAAGATTATTAACCACTCCCACGCTACGGGATGCATCCAGAACATGGATGGTTGGTTGACTGTATTCAGGTTCTATCTTAACAGCGGTGTGTTTCTTGGAGGTTGTAGCACCCCCGATAAGAAGGGGTATACGGAACTGGTTTCTTTCCATTTCACGGGCTACATGCACCATCTCATCAAGGGACGGTGTAATCAATCCACTCAGACCGATAATATCTACATTCTCTTTGAGGGCGGTTTCAAATATTTTATCGGCCGGGGTCATAACGCCCAGGTCTATGATTTCATAATTGTTGCAGCCCAAAACCACACCGACAATATTTTTTCCGATATCATGAACATCACCCTTTACCGTGGCGAGCAAGATTTTCCCCACAGCACTTGGAGTTCCACTAGCATTTTTTTCTTTTTCCAAATAGGGAGTGAGATAAGCTACGGATTTCTTCATGACACGGGCACTTTTTACAACCTGTGGCAAGAACATCTTGCCGGAACCGAAGAGATCGCCTACCACGTTCATTCCATTCATTAACGGACCTTCAATGACACTCAGGGAGTCTGGGGATTTCTGGCGAATTTCCTCTGTGTCGGTTTCGATATAGTCTACAATACCATGCACAAGTGCGTGGGTGAGCCGCTCTTCGACTGTGGTTTTGCGCCAGGCCAAGTCCTCTTTTTTCCCCTTCTGTTGCTGTTTTACGGATTGAGCAAATGTTAACAGCCGTTCAGTGGCATCGTCACGTCTATTCAGCAATACATCTTCCACGTGTTCTAAAAGATCCTTGGGAATTTCCTCATACACGGTGATTTGTCCTGCATTGACAATTCCCATATCCATACCCGCTTGAATGGCATGGTAGAGAAAAGTGGAATGCATTGCTTCCCGGATAGCGTTGTTTCCTCTAAAAGAGAAGGAGATGTTGCTCACCCCACCACTCACAAGCGCCCCGGGTAAGCGTGCTTTTATGGTGCGTGTGGCTTCAATATAATTAACGGCATAGTTGTTATGCTCCTCGATTCCGGTTGCAACGGCAAATATATTAGGATCAAAAATGATGTCCTCAGGTAAAAAACCTACCTCTTCTGTCAGAATGTTATAAGCTCTCTGGCAAATATTAACTTTACGTTCAGTGGTTTCTGCTTGACCCTGCTCGTCAAATGCCATTACGATAACAGCTGCACCATAACGCCGGGCCAGCTTTGCCTGCTCTTTAAAAATTACCTCTCCTTCTTTTAAACTGATGGAGTTGATAATACTCTTACCCTGGGTACATTTTAATCCAGTTTCAATGACTGACCATTTGGAAGAATCCAGCATTATCGGTACTTTTGAAATCTCCGGTTCGGCGGCAACCAAATTGAGAAAAGTCTCCATCTCCTTTTCCGAGTCCAGCAAACCCTCATCCATGTTTATGTCCAGAATCTGGGCACCGTTTTCAACCTGAGTACGGGCCACTTCCAGGGCTGTTTCATAATCCTGCGCCTTAATCAGTTTTGCAAACCTGGCTGAACCGGTTACATTGCATCTCTCACCCACATTAATAAAATTGGAGTCCGGTCTGACGATTAAAGGTTCTAATCCGCTAAAACGGGGATATTTCTTAATTTCAGGGAGTGCCCGTGGTTTTTTGTCCCGCAGGAGTTCCCCGATTCGTTTAATATGTGCTGGCGTGGTTCCACAACATCCTCCGGCAATGTTCACAAAACCACGATCCGCAAATTCAGAAAGTAATCCTGCGGTAATTTGGGGTGTCTCATCATAATTGCCGAACTCGTTAGGAAGGCCGGCATTGGGATACACACTGATGTAGATTGGCGCTAAATCCGAAAGTTCGGCCAGAAAAGGTCTCATCTGCTCTGCGCCCAGAGCACAATTTAATCCAATGGAGATAAGATCCATGTGTGATACAGATGTCCAAAAGGATTCCAATGTCTGTCCGGATAAAGTTCGACCACTGGCGTCCACGATGGTACCGGAGACCATCACCGGAATCCTTTTTTGGCTCTGCTCGAAATATTGATCAATGGCAAACAGAACCGCTTTACAGTTCAAGGTATCAAAGACTGTTTCCACCAGTAAAAAATCCGCGCCACCTTCTACCAGACCTTTGATTTGAGGCATATAGCCTTCAGCGATCTGATCAAATGAGGTGTTTCGATATCCTGGTCGGTTTACATCCGGGGAAATAGAGGCTGTGCGATTGGAAGGCCCTAATGCACCCACCACAAATCTCGGTTTATCCGGAAATTCAGCACTGATTTCCTGTGCGGCTTGTTTGGCGATTTGAGCCGAGGCAAAATTCATCTCATAAACCAGCGATTCGGTGTTATAATCCAGCTGGGATATGCCGTTCGCATTAAAGGTGTTCGTCTCAATGAGATCGGCTCCGGCTTCCAGGTAGGCCTGATGGATCTCCAGGATAATCTGAGGTTGGGTCAGGGAGAGAAGATCGTTATTCCCTTTTAAATCTTTGGGATGGTTGGAAAACCTCTCTCCACGGAAGTCCGATTCTTCCAATTTATAGTTTTGAATCATGGTTCCCATGGCCCCATCGAGTAAAAGAATACGTTCCTTCAATAAGGCATGAATGGGGTGATTCGGATAAAATCTAGTTTTCGGCATCTGTTTACACTCTCAGTTGTTCAACGATAAAAAAGCTTATAATTATAGTCTATCAGTTTTCTTATTTCAAGTGAAAAATGCATATGATTTATTCTTTTACTGAGTAAATCCCTATTAGCATTGTAAAAAATAAACATGGTTTGAGGTACTGTGCTTGATGGAAGGCAAACATTTTCGATATAGTTTTTTGAGGTACTTCAAATACTCGGCATTTATTTTGGATAATTATAAGTGGGCTTACATCCGTAATGCCAGCTGTGCATTATTGGGAAGGGCCCGGTAAATAGCTTTGGCATCTTCGCGCGAGAGGATAATATCAATCTGATAATCTCGGGATGGAAAATATTCCTTCATGGAGACAGGAATCGAAGTGAGTTTGTTTCCTGACATGATATCCGAATAATATACTTTCGTTTCCGCCTTATCCAGCATTTCTATGGAATCCGCCTGGCTGAATTGAAATTGCAGATTTTTATCAAATTTCAACCTGAATTCAACTTTAGGATCTTCATGGGGTAAAATTTTTGCCAGCAATTGTGCTGCATCAATAGGATTCTTAGGTGCATGAATCACTTTGATGGGGATCTTTGTGATGGACGCTGAATCACCCTGTAAGACAAAGGGAGTTTTCAGCCAACTTAGAAAATTAGGGTGCTGCCTATAATATTTTAAAGACCAGTTTAGATCATAGTTTTGTATTTTGCATTTTCTTATAATAACACCTTGCATTTCGAGAAAAACCAGGCTGTCTACCAAATCAATGGACAGGGAGATGGAATCATCTTTACTCAGGCGAAGTTTATTTTCCCAGTATGCCTTTTCAATAAAAAGATCAGAGGTTTCATCTTTATTTGTAAATGCGGGTTTTTTCCCCTGATCCATTTTTAGGGCGGTGAGGTTTTTTGAGGCAGGGTCTTGTCCCAGGAAAGTATAGTCTTTT
The DNA here is from genome assembly GCA_965370645.1 of uncultured bacterium. GTDB lineage: Bacteria > Calditrichota > Calditrichia > RBG-13-44-9 > RBG-13-44-9 > RQOF01. The sequence goes on along the minus strand of CBDUVK010000023.1, from coordinate 11,154 downwards.
GTTAAAATCCAGTAAATTGGAGTAATTGTAACCCATAAAGAAGTAAGAAATGCGGGAATGATCATGATCAGGAAGAATCGGCGCATCTGTTTCCGGTAAGTTTTAGTCTGGTGATGAATATGTTTACGTGAAATCCGATTTTTCATAGTAATTCGCTGAGTCGCGTTAACCTATATCGTTAATAAATATATACTTTTGCACCATATCTGAGGTGCTTGTACACCAGATTCAATTCTTTATCTGCCAGCCGGATACAACCATGGGTCACCGGTTGTCCGATAAGCCGCGTGTAAAGTGTGCCATGAATGAGATATCCTCCACCAATACTCAGGGCGTATTTGCCTAAAGCCTTTGAATTGTAACGTATTGTTGAATTTGGTGGGGGTATCTCACGTCCTTCTTCTATGAAAGCCCAATCAGGCATATACCAAACCGGATTTTTCAGTTTCATTTGAATTTTAAATGCACCCCGGGGTGTAGAAAAGACCCACTCCCTGTTGCTACTAGCCTTCAAGATCACATAGCTTCCTGAGGAGCAAGGACCTTCATGGATCATTCTGTTCTTTTTCATGAGAGAAATACGATTGTCAGAGGTGCTAATAATCAAGTATGGAATTTTCGGAGTGAATTTTTGGTGTTTCTTTTTCAGATTCTGGATTTTCTTGATGAGAGCTTTGTTTGACTTTGGCTCTTCTGAATAGTTTGAGGGGGAATCTGAAATATATGGTCCTGAAAGTTTGACTACATAGGCACCAATAGAGGGGGCATGTGAAAAAATCAAGTAGGCCAGAGTTAAGCCGGTTAGGAAAGCAGAAAAGTACAATCTTTTCGCAGACAGAATGTAGGGTTTCTTATCGACCATTTTTTAGATATTGCTCCGTCTCATGACGCTTATATTATCGTCACTCGCCAAATTTTCTGAATGCGGGGGATTTCAATCCAGTTAAATCTGCTTCAGGTTAAATCAGACCGGGATTATTAAGGCAAAATATATCCTGATTTTTATAATGATCTCGGTCTGATCCTGAAGATATATTCTCATGTCATTTGGCAGCAAACCTCTGGATATACTACCCAAACAAAACTTGAAATTAGTAACCCGATTGGATCGCCTGATTTAACTCATTAATCAACGCGTTGGCTCTATCCAAACCGCCCTTGACACTATTGTACGCACCGATATAATCTCCATTTTGTATGGCATTATTAGCAGAAGCGGGAATGTTTTGGAGATTATCAAGGTCATTCTGAATGGATTGTAATGCCATCAGACTCTCTTTGGACCGCGGTGCTCTTCTCATCAGAGTTTTAACCTGTTTTATGGCATCTTCGAGCTGTTCCATTAAAAGCGGTAACTCTTGTCTAACCTCTTCCTTGCGGTCGGCAGCCGCCTGTTGTGCTTGTTTGGATAGATTGATGGAATTATCCAACATTTTTACAGCGTCGTCAAAACTTTTAAACATGAGTTTCGAATCTTGTTTGTTTACCTCGGCCATCGCACCATCCAGAGCACTTTTTGCAGCATTATATCTGTCCGGAACATAGCGATCGGCTTCGGCATTCTTCGCTGCTTCCAGGGCCGCTTTCGCTTCATCAACTTTTTCTTGGGGTACGGATCCGCATCCGATGATTAACCCGGTGAAGATTAAAATGCTGATGAACAGTACAAAAATTCTCATGCGCATAAATGCCTCCTTATTTTGAAGATTTTCACATAACTGCCATATCGTTGCACAATTTAATAATAATTTTTTACAAGTGTATAATATTATCTCATTTAAGGGGAAATACTTTAGTTTTCTATTAAATTGTATTTGTATAATTTTTATCACGCAGAGAAGTAAAGATCATCCCGCTATGGAAATATTCAGAATTTAAATACTCAAAATGCTGATCATAATTACAGCTGGATGTTGAAAGTCGATGATTCAGGGGAATTAGTTGAAGTAGTCTGTCGTAGTATAATATTTTGGTTCATCAATCGCTCTTGTTGCAATGCTTGAGGGTTTTTACTATAATTGGTCATAAGAAATTCTATTCCCATTTTATAAATAAACTTAGACTACTGGTAAGGAAGTTATGGCCGGTCAAAAATCTCGAAAAGGTTATGGTTTTGGAACGGCACCGGTTTTTCTGGCCGCCATCAGCACGATTCTAGGTGCCTTACTTTTCTTGAGATTCGGATATGCTGTTGCAAATACTGGCTTATCTGGAGCCATTTTTATTATTATAATAGGCCATGCGATTACCATACCCACGGCTCTGGCTCTGGCTGAAATTTCAACCAATCTTAAGGTGGAAGGAGGCGGGGAGTATTATATTATAAGCCGCTCTTTTGGGACCATGATCGGCGGAACCATCGGTATCTCTCTTTACCTTTCTCAGACCATATCAGTTGCCTTTTATATGATTGCATTCTCTCAGGCATTTACTCCACTTTTTGGGTGGATTTCCACAAAAGTCGGTTTTATTCCGCAAACCTGGATGATCAGTGTGCCTTTTACTTTAATCTTGATTATGGTCATGCTAAAAAAGGGAGCGGGTGTGGGAGTAACAGCTTTATGGATTGTAGTTGGCACATTAGCTGTTTCTCTGATCATGTTTTTTGCTGGTAAGTCCCATATAGGATTGAATTCACTGGAGTTATTCAATACCATTGAAAATCCGGATGATTTTTTTATAGTTTTCGCTATCATTTTTCCTGCTTTTACCGGAATGACGGCCGGGGTGGGCTTATCGGGTGATTTAAAAAATCCCCGTAAATCTATTCCTCTCGGGACCATATCCGCGACTTTAATCGGCATGATTATTTATGTTCTTGTTTCGATAAAATTGTCTGCTAGTCTGACACCTCAGGAGATGGTAGCAGATCAACTGGCGATGAGTAAAGTGGCCCTCTGGGGACCCATAATTCCTATTGGATTAGCAGCCGCTACCATCTCTTCTGCAATCGGCTCTATCCTGGTGGCTCCGCGTACCCTTCAAGCTCTTGCGGGAGATCAAATTTTTCCTGGTCTCAAACTGAATCAATTCCTGGCGGCAGGCAAAGGAGATTCCAATGAACCGGTAAATTCGATTCTGCTTTCATCGGTCATTATTTTGATTTTTGTCTCTCTGGGTAGTATTGACTTTGTCGCAAAAATCATCAGTATGTTTTTCATGATCACCTACGGATCGCTCTGTCTGGTCAGTTTTCTGGAACATTTTGCAGGAAATCCTTCTTACCGGCCCACATTCCGGACTCAGTGGTATTTCTCTTTGATAGGAGCGCTTGCCTGTTTCATTATGATGTTCCAAATGGCACCTCTCTACGCTTTCTTGGCCAGTATAGTGATTATTATTATCTACTACAGTTTGAAAAAAAGTCGGGCAGGTGAGCCCGATTTGTCCGGGATGGTTCGGGGAGTACTGTTTCAACTTACCCGCAAGCTTCAGGTCCTCATTCAACGAAAACAATCGGAAGTGGAGTTTTCTTCCTGGCGACCTTCTTTCGTTGCTATTTCCTCGAGTTCCTTGACCCGGCTGGCACCCTTTGATCTGTTGCGCTGGATTTCCCATTATTATGGTTTTGGTACTTTTTTTCATTTTATTAAAGGACCCCTGGAAGAAACCACCCATCGGGAAGCGAAAAAAAAGCTGGAGCAGTTGATCAAGCAGGGTAAAATGAGCCGGGCAGGTATTTATGTGGACACCATCATTTCACCAAGCTTTAAAACAGCCGTTGCCCAAATTGTTCAGATGCCCGGGATTGCGGGGTTGGAAAATAATAGCATCATGTTTGAGTTTGATGAAGATGAGCCCGCGGCAATAGCGGATATTATAGATGGTTGCCAATTTGCGGCAATTACCGAGTACAATCTTTGTGTCCTTCGATCATCTGAAAGACATTTTGGTTACCGGAAACATATCCATATTTGGCTAACCCCGGGAGATTATCGGAATGCAAACATGATGATTTTACTGGCCTATATCATTATGGGTCACCCTGATTGGAAAGGTTGTGAGATTGATCTTCTGGTTGCGTTTGATGAGAAAAACCTGGACAAGGAGGTCAGACGCTTAAACAGGTTAATTGAGAAGGGACGGATACCCATCTCGAAAAAGAATGTACAAAAGATTGCCTGGAAAAAGAGAACCCAAAGTTATGAATCTCTGATCACTGAGCATTCTGAGATGGCAGACTTGGTTATTATGGGATTTTCACTGAATAAAATTGTAGAGGAAAAAGGGGCTTTCTTCAAGCAATTTAAAACGGTGCAAGATATTTTATTTGTGCGGGCAGGTCATCGCATTGCTATTGAAAATAACTTTTCTGAAGAAATTCCGGAAAATGGTAAAAATTAACTTTCCTGTTTTTGCTGTTTACTCAAGCCAGACATAAATTTGGGTATTAAATAAACCATGTTATTGGAGATAGAATGAAATTTAGTACCGCTTTACGGCAACCCACACGCCGCCGCCTGGAAAGACTGGGTGAGGCGGATATTGTGATTGGCATTCCATGTTTTAATAATGATGCGACCCTTGCACACGTCATCAGAACGGTGGAAGAAGGTTTGCATCTACACTATCCGCAAAAACGCTGTGTGGTATTTATGGCTGATGGTGGATCGGTAGATGATTCCCGCGAGGAAGGGCATGAACTGGAAACCAGTCCCTGGATTGAACGAATCATCTCCATTTACCGGGGGTTACCCGGCAAAGGTTCAGCCGTTCGGGCCATTTTTGAAGCCGCTTACCTCCTGCAGGCAAAGGTCTGTCTGTTGTTCGATTCTGATCTACAATCCATTACGCCGGATTGGGTAAAGCATATGGCAGATGCCGTACTGGGAGATGGGATGGATTTTGTAGCCCCCTATTACACCCGTTATAAGTATGATGGCACCATCACCAATAATATTGTGTATAATTTAACCCGAGCCTTGTATGGTTATCGGGTTCGTCAGCCAATTGGCGGTGATTTTGCCTTTTCACTTCCATTGATTAAAAAATATTTACCCCGAGCTGAATGGGAGACTGATGTGGCACGTTTTGGCATCGATATCTGGTTGACCACCACCGCCATAGTCAATAAAATGAAGATTTCTCAGGCTAACCTGGGGGTTAAAATACACGATGTAAAAGATCCTGCGGAAGCACTGGGTCCCATGTTTCGCCAAGTAGTGATTACCCTACTTACTATGATGGAAGAAAATGAGTTGATCTGGAAATCGATAAAGGGAAGCAATCCGGTTCCGATTGTTGGTCCTGATTTAAAAATTGAGCCGAAACCTTTTCAGATTAATGTTGAAAAATTGGTGAATGACTTCAAAATTGGTTTTAGCAATTATAAGGAACTCTGGCAAAAGATTATTGCGCCAGATAATTGGGTGGTTATTGAAGACCTGGCCAAAAAAGATGAAAAAGATTTTCTTTTTAAAACTGAGGTGTGGGCGAAAATACTGTATGATCTGGCAGCTGCTTTTCATCACTGGCAGGGAAATCGCCAGGTAATGTTGAGTCTTATGACTCCACTCTATCTTGCCCGGGTGGCTTCTTTTGTGAATCGTACCATTGCTATGAGTAATGAGGAAGCTGAAGCTGTGGTGGAAGAGCAAGCAGAGGTATTTGAAAATAACAAGGAATATCTTATTGAGCGTTGGGATATGGATGTGCGCTATGGTGAGTAGTTCATTTCCGGGAACTGCCTTTTGTTGGTTTTTGATCCCTGGGTTTGGTACCGGATTTTCCCTCGCTGATATTTTCGTAAAAGCGGGTGGTTGGATAAGCAAAATCAATATCATTATTTTTTGAGAATTCAGAAAGGATAGCTTCCCATATTTCTTGCTCTGTTCCCCGGCGCTTACGGGGTTCTATCATATATCGAATAGTGAGAAGCACTCCGCTATCTTTGACGGTGGTATAAACCGTAGGTGTGAGGGTGGTATAAAATACCATATACTTTTTGCTGGCCTCCTTGACCCGTTTTTCCGCTTCAGTACTGAGATGTAATGTGAATTTGTTTCAAAAATTCAGATCCACTTTTTCTTTCTAAAATATAGAACCATCCCCGAGAACAGAAAAATCATCACTCCACAGATCGCCGGATATGCCCAGGGCCATTTTAATTCCGGCATAAATTTAAAATTCATGCCATAGATACCGGTAATAAATGTGAGGGGGATAAAAATAGTTGCAATGATGGTCAGTACCTTCATTACCTCATTCATTTTATTGCTCACACTCGAAAGATAAATATCCAAAATTCCCGATGCCATTTCCCTGAAGGTTTCGATGGTGTCGATCACCTGGATAGTATGATCATAAACATCTTGTAAATAAGGGCCGGTATAATTGGTGATTAACGGGGTCTCATCCCGGATTAATTTACTAATCACTTCCCTTAAGGGCCAGACAGATTTTCGTAAAAAGGTTAACTCACGTTTCAGAAATTGAAGGTGTTTCACAATATTCTGATCTGGATTTTCAATGACGTTTTCTTCCAGGAATTCTATTTTCTCGCCCAGTTTTTCAAGCAAAATAAAATAATGATCCACAATAACATCTATAATGGCATAAGCAAGATAATCTGCACCATTTTTACGCAAACGACCCTGGGGATTTTGTAATCGCTCCCGAATGTGTTCCAATACATCACCTTTACGTTCCTGAAAGGTGATGACGTAGTTTTTTCCTACAATCAGGCTGATCTGTTCATGGTTGATCTCCTTTCTTTCACCATCAAAAGAAAGAATTTTTAGAACTACGAACAGATGATCTTCAAATATCTCGACTTTTGGACGTTTGTCTGTATTCAGGATATCTTCCATAACCAGAGGATGTATCTGGTACTTTTTGCCTAATTTTTCTAAAATTTTGATTTCATGCAATCCTGTGACATTAAGCCAGGTAATGGTCGGACTGTCTTTTAATGGAAAGGCCTTTTCAACGCTGGGTAACACCCGAGAATCAATTTTTTCAGGATCATAGTCAATCATGGAAATAGTGACCTTATCAACTTTCTTCTCACCCACGTGAACCATCGTTCCCGGTGACAATCCGACCTTTTGAGATTGTTTTTTAATGAGTCTGGTAAACAAAAAGATTCTCCTGTATCGGTTTTGATGATTTAGGCATAATGAAATGAACTGGTTTTTTCCAGTTAAAATGACTACTTCCTTGACATTGAAATGTGCATCGGTTTAACCTTCCAAATATCATCAGAATATTCCATAATGGTACGGTCACTAGAAAACTTACCCATCTTGGCGACATTCAGGATGGACATTTTTGTCCAGTGCCGTTGATTCCGGTATGCCTGATTTACCGTTTCCTGGCAGTTGAGATACGCGTCATAATCAGCCAGAACCATATAGTAGTCATTTCCCTTGAAGAGTGAATCGATGATCGGGTGAAATAATGTAATGTCGGTGGAGGCAAAATAACCTGATTTTATCATATCAATAGCCTGTTTCAACTCAGGATTCTGATTGTAGTACTCCCAGGGATCGTGGCCTGTCCGACGGTGTTTTTGAACTTCCTCGGCGGTCAATCCGAAGATAAAGATGTTATCCTCACCGACTTCTTCACGAATTTCGATATTTGCCCCATCCAGAGTGCCGATGGTTAAGGCGCCGTTCAATGCGAACTTCATATTACCGGTACCGGATGCCTCCATGCCAGCAGTGGAAGTCTGTTCTGAGAGGTCTGCTGCCGGTATGATCATTTGCGCCTGGGTTACGGAATAATTGGCCATGAAAAGAACTTGCAATTTGTCTTTTACCTCAGGATCCTGGTTAACCACATCTGCGATAGATGTTATAAGTTTTATGATGAGTTTTGCCATGGTATAAGCCGGGGCAGCCTTTCCACCGATCATAATAGTTCGGGGCAAAAATTCTGCTTTCGGATCTGCCTTAATTCGATTATAAAGGGTAATAATGTGCAGGGCATTGAGTAGTTGCCTTTTGTACTCATGAATTCTTTTTACCTGAACATCAAACATGGAATCAACCTGAATATCAACATCATAGTGCTTTTTTATACAGTTGGCCAGGATCTCCTTATTCTTTCTTTTTACCTCCATCCACTGATTCTGAAAATTTTCATCCTCCGCAAAGTTTACCAGATTTTGTAATTGATATAGATCTTTAGTCCAGGTATCTCCGATTTTTGAAGAGATCAGGTTTGATAAGGCGGGATTACTGGCTTTCAGCCACCTTCTTTGGGTAATTCCATTTGTTTTATTATTAAATTTATCAGGCCATATTTCATAAAACTCCTTAAAAACTTTACTTTTAAGTATTTGTGTATGCAAAGCCGCTACTCCGTTTACTGAGTGACTTCCCACGATAGCGAGTTGGGCCATGCGGACTCTTTTCTCTTTTCCCTCTTCAATAATTGAAAGCTTTTTCAGGCGATCCAGATCTCCCGGGTAGAGTCTTTTTACTTTATTCAGCCAGCGACGGTTAATCTCATAAATGATATGCATATGTCGGGGCAGTAGATGTTCCATCAGTTTTATGCGCCATCTTTCCAGTGCTTCCGGTAGAACGGTATGGTTGGTGTATCCGAATGTCTGAACCGATATATCCCAGGCCTCTTCCCAGCTGAGTCGCTCCTGGTCCAACAAAATACGCATGAGTTCCGGAATGGAGAGAACCGGATGAGTATCATTAAGCTGTATGGCTACTTTCTTGGGAAAAAGGTGAAATCCGCTGGAATGAGTCTTCCGGTAACGTCTCACGATATCCTGCAAGGAAGCAGAAATCAGAAAATATTCCTGTTTCAATCTTAATTCCCGGCCCGCTAAAAAGTCATCACGGGGATACAGAACCTTGGAAATTATCTCCGATTGAATTTTTTCTTTAACCGCTTTACCGTAATTTCCGGAATTAAAAAATTCCAGATTGAATTCCCGGGAAGATTTTGCTGACCAGAGCCTCAAATTATTTACGGTATTGTTCCGGTAACCCGGAATCGGTGTATCATAGGCCATAGCAATCACGTCCTCGGTATCGATCCAATCGTAATGTGAATCTCCGTTTTCATCAGGATGATTGGCCATTTTACCATAGAATTTCACGGGATAGATATATTCAGACCGTTCAATTTCCCACGGATTGCCATAGCGAAGCCAGTGATCAGGTGCTTCAATTTGATAACCGTCGAGGATTTTCTGATAAAATATGCCATAGTCATAGCGGATTCCGTAACCATAGGCGGGCAATTCCAGAGTTGCCATGGAATCCATAAAACATGCCGCCAACCGACCCAGACCCCCGTTACCGAGACCGGCGTCTGATTCCATTTCAGTGAGCTCTTCCAGCTGGAATCCCAGTTCTGCTAAAGCTTTTTTTACCTTACCCTCCAGCCCTAAATTAATCAGTGCATCTCCCAGCAGTCTACCCATAAGATACTCCATAGAGAGGTAATAAACCCTTTTGGCCCCTTTACGGTAATAGGTTTGTTGGGTTTTACTCCATTTTTCCATCAGACGGTCACGGACCGACAAACTCAAACTATCGTAAAAATCACGCTGGGTGGCAGAATATTCATCTTTTCCAAGTGAGTAAACCAGATGGTTTATGAAAGATTTTTGTAGGGATTTTATATCAGTGCCCTGAAATTCTTGTGTTGAAGGAGTTAATTTTTGCAGGGCTGGGCTATTTTTTTTTGCCGTTGTGATTCCATTCTTTTCCAATCTTACTTCTCCTGTTATTCGTTATGAAACTTATAATATAGCAGTAATTATGCTTATAATCACTGGAATTTTTTTGTAATTATTTGGATTGATTTTGAAATAGGTGGGAGAGATCCTGTATTAGTCGGTCTCAGGATGAGTTTCTCGCCTTATCATGAATTGCAATCCGAATAATATGAATAGGTTTACAATCAGTCCGACTAATGCCCCGAATTGCTCTCTATAAAAAATAAATACCTGGGTAATGAAAATTGATACAAGGATGGATCTTTCAAACATCCGGTAAGCTTTTAATCTCGATTTTGGTAAAAACCAGATTCCCAGGAAAGTTAAGATACCTGAGACAGATACAGAAAGTATCTCTGCCACTTCTGTGAAAGAGAGATGATTGATTGTTTCTGATAGATCCTGAAAAATTTGGATGTTAAAAATTTTATCCCAACCCATTCCCCAGAAAAAAATGAGGATGATAATATAGAGGAACTGGGTGATGAATCGAAATAGAAAGATTGCGATGATAAAATAGTTAAAGACAGTTGATGCGGCCACTTTTTGATAGAGAGACCTTAAATAATGTTTGACATTCTGATACAGTCCCACAGAGGGAGAAATAACCTGCTCAGTTTTTGTGAGTAACTCTTTGATACTCACTGAAATGGGGCTTTCGTATCCGCTTTTGTTCAAGTATTCCAGTGCCCGCTTTTTTTCACTGTTATCAAGTTTATTGATTGCCATCTCCTGCAATTCCCGCATGGCATTGAGAAGATATTCCTGCGAAGAATATATACTCTTTCGATGAATTGTCCGAATCACCAGAAATATGAGAACGAAAATGACATACATAATCGCAATGGAAGGTTGATAGAAGTAGTTGTTGTCCTGGGTGATAAATTTACCTATTTCATCGATAAATGTGCCAAATCCAATACCGCCAATGATCGCAGAGATAGTTTCAGTTGTTCTTCCAATAAATGACAACAACAGGAAAATAGAGATAAGCATCAGAAGTCCACCCCACAGCATATGTGCAATATGCAGAGTATCGCCGCCGATTTGAGGGTATCCGGTGAGTTCCAGAAAGAGACGAATTACAAGGATTGACGAAACCGCAGATACCATGAAATACTCCAGGTATTTGCTTGCAAGAATGCTACGGTGAAAGTGTCGACTGTTTAGCATGAAATGAATTGCAATTTTGTTAAAATGATTATTGAATAGCCATTGAAGAATTATTTACGAAAAGAATCATACCAGAAATATTGAAAATTATTTGATTTGGTGCTAATTATAAGCTGCTATTTTGAACTCAATTTAGATTAAATTTCTGAGAATTATTGAACTCAAGTCAAAGGATAAATTTTTTTTATACGTTTATTGCTTTTAGTCCGAAAAAACAGATCCTAAAATATTAATTTTTTTTAAATATTGCCTGATAATTAATTGAGTGTCATTGCGAGGAGTGACAGCGACGA
>CBDUVK010000022.1:0-17232 GCA_965370645.1 uncultured bacterium | reverse complement strand
AAAGATCGACATTTCCAGGTTAGCACTATTCACTAAATCCAAAATCCTGTTTTACCATTTCCCGTTTCACCTTTGCCGTTTCTTCAAAAAACATATCACCGCTAGGGATTTTTATTGGTGGGGGAAATTTCTTAATCCCGAATGAATTCGGGCGTTCTATACATGTCACCCCTACGGGGTTTTTTGTTTAATGACAATCCATTGACCCGGTGCTCACGCACCGGGCTACAAACATTTCATCCCTACGGGATTAGAACTTCGATATTCGATGTTCGGTGTTTCCCGTAAGGGACGGCTTACGCCGCGATATTCAATATTTAGTTTTCTCATCTTTACCCTTTATCCTTTGCCCTTTAGCCTGTCTTTCACTAAATCCCAACCCCTAACCCCTAAATCCTATTTCATATACCATATATCGAATACCTTATACCTCTATAACTCTATACCTCTCCAGTGTCGGCAAAAATAACTCTTGATTTATATGGACATTTATGCCTATAATTTCAGTCCAAAGATCAATTTTCTCTGATTTTATCCGATTAATACCTTAGCAGTCTTTTAGAATCTTTTCTAATGCAAGTATATTGATATAGTGATGAAAAATAGATGACTAATATAGGAGCAGACAATGACGGTTGCGGAGTTGAAAGAATTATTGCAAGACTATAAAGACGATATGGAGTTGTATATTGTGGCTGAGGAAATAGTGGGTGATCGCCGTGTGTTGTATGGTATTCACGATTCTTCTGATTATGATAGAAAAGTCTTTCTCAGTGGTCGTCTGTCAAAGTTGAACTTTCCCAAAGAGCTGGATCCACGCTTAGCCATTCATTGAAACTTGGCCTTTATAGCTAAACTTACCTCCCGCTCATGAAGGTCCGGCATCTTTATTGAATTTTTGCATTATCTTTCTGATTTTTTAATTGTCTGCAATTGCCAACTGCGTACAAAGGCAACAATATCATTGCGTTGATCGCCAGTCAGTTTTGAATATTTCTGGTTTCCTCTGCCCCAGGAAGGCATCTCGGTTTCACTCCTACCCAGGGATATAGTTGCTAATATAAATCCATTGGAAGCTGCATTTAGAAATTCCTGATTATTGAGTGCCGGTGCCTTTTTCCCCTCCCCATCATATCCATGGCATTCTGAACAATGCTTTTCGTATAAGTTTCTTCCAACTGATGCCCTGCCCACGCTTTCTCCGGCATATATCTGATCCGTGATGCTGTCTGCCTGGGCCTTCATATACGTCACTATATTCCTGATATCCTCTGTTTTAACCTTTTCCAATTTTCCCAGGTCCTTAGCCCATCCAAACATGGCGGTGTGATTGCGTCCATTGGAAATAGTCTGGAACAGGAATTGATCAGAAGCTGCACGAAGAAAATCAGGATTCATAACTGCCGGGCCAATTCCGCCGGTTCCATGCTTCCCATGACAGCGAATACAAAGATGATCAAACAAATCCTGACCCTTGTCTCTATCTCCTGAAATAGCTTTCTTTGAATGTTTGATTGAAGGTTGGGTCTGCCATGATCTTATGAGTCGAATAAGGCTGGCTGTTTCCGGGGCAGAAAAACGCGACCAGGCTGGCATGGCGGTGTTGGATCGACCGGTTTTCAGGGTTTGATAGATGAATTGATCGGTTGCAATTCTCAAAAAGTCCTGGTTGTTTAGAACGGGAGCGATACCGTTCATTCCCTTCTCACCATGGCAAAACTGACAATGACTGGCGTATATTTGTTTTCCTTGAGAGAGGTTCCCGGGTTGCTTTTGGACTTCAATAAACTGGGGTCCAACTGGACGCCAGTTCCGAACAAGATTGATAACTTTCTCTATTTCTTGCCGGTATAACCCGGAAATCTCCTTGCTCCAGGATGACATTTGGCGACGTGATCTGCCCTTCATCAACGTGAATTCGAGAAATTCCCGGGAAGCGACAGCTTGAAAGTCCTGATTATTCAAGGCTGGAACACCTGTCCGAAAGCGATCATAACTTTTCCCCTCTCCATTTTTACCGTGACAGGCTGCACAGAACAAACTGAAGATTTGAGTATCATCGGTAATCTGGCGTCTCTTTTTGAATTCCCGTAGATGGTAGAAACTGTAATATTCAAGCGGATACTCAGGCTGGTATAATCCCAGAGTAAAAACGACTAAGTCCTCCAGGTCCGATTCAGAAAGATCGAATTTGAGCATGGCTGAACCGGGTGACACCTTTTCCGGATCAATAAAGTGTTCCTTTAGCCAATTGGGAATTGTGATTTTCCCACGGATGTTGCGAAAATTATAGGAGGCTTTTATTTTTGTTCCCTGGCCTGTCAAATCAGGGCCCAGGATTCCACCTACCTGACGAAGTTTGTGGCAACCCAGGCATCCTTCCCTTTTGAAAATCTTTAGACCGCCATATAATTTTTCAGCACCAATATGGATTGGATTTTCATCAAAAATGGCCAGATGACATTTCCCGCAGGCTGATTGGATGTAGCGCTGAGAATAAACTGTCTCCTCTTCCTTCTGCAGGCAGATCTCCTGTACCTCTAATATCCTGCCGGTTCCACGGTGACAGGTGGTACAGCCGAATTTTTCAGTACTGTGAATCGATATATTGTTACCGGGATGTGCACGGTAAGGTTGGGGGACAAGACGCAAATATGGATTATCTATTCCCAGATGACAGGAGGTACAACGATCGACCAGGTTTAATTTTTCAATGGTAACCTGTCTGATCTCATTATAAAATGCCATCGATGTTTCAGATATTCTGGGTGAATTTTGGCTTAAAATATCCGGATAGTTCTTTTGATAAGTTTCCCAATCCTGGGTAAGATTCTCTTCAATGCCCATCAAGATCAGAATTACCAGGGCGACAGATCCCCCTATCAGGGTCAACAAGCGATATATGTGCAGGTAACGTTCTTCCATTAAATCTCCTAATGGGGTGGCCACTGAGATGGTAGCCAGAAGAATTGCCAATCCGGACCCCTGAACCACATGCCCAGTACGGTCAATATGATAAAACCAACCAGGCAACAGCTGAATAAAGCCAGCGCTGACATGCGGGTTGAGGCGGTTTTCCTCAGTATATAAAAAGCCCAGGCCATGTAGGCGAAGGTTAATACAGTTGCGGGATTGAATAAAATGACAATCAATTGAGGCGGAGAATCAAACCAGTCTCTGATCCACCCCGCCTGGATGGTAAATGTAATAATTCCAAGAGTGATAACCAGCGCATAGATCAAGGAGTTTAGAGTTACCCGCTTTCCGGCTCTACCGGCAAACCAGCTGCCAAAATCAGTATCCTCCCGATCTAAGAAAGGAATAGATATGAGAGCGACAATCAGCATAAAGGGGATGGCAATGCCACCGGCAAAGGCAGAATAGGATACTAACTCCTGCAGGCCCAGGAAATACCAGGGCGATTTTGCCGGATTCTCCGGTACGGATGGATTGGCCATCTCCTTGAGCGGTGCATCATAAAAATAAGCAATGAGTAGCAATACCGCTAAAGTTAGTACAAAAACCGCACCCTCGGCCCATAAGGCTGACGGCCAGCTGAGCATCGAGTGACGGTTATCGAGAGCTTTGCCCGCGATATTTTTATCAAGATTGTCCTGAACCAGGTATTTTTTTTCGGCTTCGTCTAGCACCAGATCCGCATTATCTGGTCGACTCAGACCACCATCCTTTCGGATGCGCCAGAAATGGACTCCAATCAGGACAATGGATAGTAGTGGAAGAAAGATGATATGCAATAGATAGAAGCGGATCAGGGCTGGCTGCTCCACGGTGCTGCCACCAATTAATAAGTTTTTTATGATACGTCCGGGATCTATTATCCCCGATAAACCCAATGCCTCGGTCAATTCAGAGGCCGAGCCGGCAATATTGGACCCAATAGTCACAGCCCAAAATGCCAACTGATCCCAGGGAAGCAGATAACCGCTAAAACTTAACAGAAGTGTACAGAACAACAACGCGATTCCAATGATCCAGTTAAATCCTCGATTTCGTTTATAAGATCCGGTGTAAAATACCCGTACCATATGTAATATTACCGACAAAACCATGCCATGTGCTGCCCAGCGATGAATGTTCCGGATAAACCGCCCTGCCACCACTACATGAGTGATATCCAGGATGGATGCATAAGCCCTTTCAATAGAGGGTGTATAGTAAAACATCAATAAAATTCCGGTGAAGGTTAAAATCAGGAATAAGAAAAACGAGATCAACCCTAAACCCATAGTATATGATGGTTGAAGGCTGTATTTGTGAATTCGGGCTGAGTGTATATGAAGAAAAAAATTACGGCTAATGGCACGGGAGCGATCCCTTTCGGTGGAGCGGAATTGCCTCAAACGAGATCCCCGATTTAAGAGCGATGAGAGTGTTGCTTTAATATTATTGACTAAGATCTGAAATCCGGATTCTGACATTTACCATACTCATTAATGAAAATTAAACCCTTAGAAAATCCTCACGGTTAACCTTCTGATTTGTGTCGACCATAATCTGCCCATCCAGAGCCAGAGATACCTTAAACCAATTCAGATGATGTGGGGCCGGTCCAAATAAGACATTCCCGTCGCGATCATATCGTGATCCATGACAGGGACATAGGAATCCCTGGTTATCTGCCTGAACTACGCAACCCAGATGGGTACAAATAGCTGAGAGTGCCCGGATGCTTTGTCGTTCACGCAGGATAAAAATATTTTTTTCCGGTATGAATGTGAATGTGTTCACCGGAAAATCGATGACTTTGCCTACTTTGAACCTGAAAGACTCTCTAAAAACCCTGGGAAAAGGTAGTTGAAGAGAACCGAATAAGGCAAGTACACCAGTTCCACCAAGAATTGTCAAAGCCAATTTGCCCAGAAAAGTTCTGCGATTTGTCATGGGATTTTCTTTATGTTGATTGGATTTTTCCATTTGATAATTTTAGTTTCAACTAGTTTTAAAATAATAAAATTTAGATTTTTTTAAAAGATAAAATTCTTAATTTTCTTTATGAAAAAATCTAAACCCTTCTGCACCCTGTTCTTAAACGTAGAGGGATTGAGAAACTCATCTTCCTTAAAACTCTCATTTTTAATGTTTCTATTGATATTTTTATTTTTCGCACAATTTGTGGCGTGCGAGCGGCTAGATAGAGATTCAAATCCATCTCAACGAACTTACAGCTCATCCGAGGAACTGCTTGAATCCAATATCTTTGTGGGTCGAGATTCATGCAATAAATGTCATGAAAGAGAAGTAGAATTATGGAAGGGCTCTGATCATGACCTGGCAATGCAGGAAGTTTCTGAGAAGACGGTTTTAGGGAAGTTTAATAATGCAACTTTTTTCCATCAGGGTGTCACCTCCAAATTTTATAAAAGAGGTGCAGGTTTTTATGTTGAAACGGAGGGGCGGGACGGTAAAATTCAAGAGTTTGAGATTAAATATGTTTTCGGAATCCGACCGCTTCAGCAATATCTGGTGGAGTTTGAGAGGGGATATATTCAGGTTTTACCCTTGTGCTGGGACACGCGTTCTGTAGGGGAAGGGGGTCAGCGCTGGTTCCATATTTATGATAATGAACGGATAGAATCTGATGACATTCTTCATTGGACCCGGATCTTTCAAAACTGGAATTTCATGTGTGCCGAGTGCCATTCAACAAATTTAAAGAAAAAATATGATCTGGCCAATGATACATATCATACCAGTTGGTCAGAAATCGATGTCTCCTGCGAGGCGTGTCACGGACCGGGATCCGAACACCTTAGGTGGGCAAGATTGAAGGAGAAAGGTCTTGATACCGGGGAGTACCAGCAAATGGGGCTGGCAGTTCAATTAAAAGATCCCAATCGTGGCACCTGGGTGTTCAGTGACAAATCCGGCAATGCCAGTCGCACCGCACCCCTGAATAACTCTGCACAAATTGAAACCTGCGCGCGTTGCCATGCGCGGCGGCAGGTAATTGATGAAAATTATTCACATGGCCAATCGTTTTTACAGACTCATATACCACAACTTTTGGATAGAGGGATGTACTTCCCGGATGGTCAGATTCTGGAAGAAGTTTATGTTTATGGCTCATTTTTGCAAAGTAAAATGTATAACCAGGATGTGGTATGCAGTGATTGTCATGAGCCTCACAGTGGCAAAGTATATGCGCCAGGGAATGCTCTCTGTTATCGCTGCCACACTTACGAAAAGTTCGGAAAACGTTCGCACCATTTTCATGATCCTGATTCCAGCGGAGCCAGTTGTACGGATTGTCATATGCCGGAACGAACTTACATGGTTGTTGATCCTCGCCGGGATCATAGTATTCGTATTCCCAGACCTGATTTGAGCCTCGAGATGAATACCCCGAATTCCTGCAATACATGTCACACTGATAAATCAGTGGAGTGGTCTGTTGAATATGTAAATAAGTGGTATGGGAAGGACTTTTTTCAGCAATCAAATTATGCTAAGATTTTTGATGGTGTTCGGAGGAATATTCCAGGATCTGCAGAGGCATTGGTGTATCTGGTAGGAGATACCTCCATACCTGAAATTGTGAGGGCAACGGGTCTTTCAGAGCTGGGTCGCAATCCAACGCCCGCAGCAGCCAGCGCCCTGCAGCAACCGCTTTACAGTTCCTCTCCCCTTTTACGATACACTGCAGCCAGTGCACTGGACTTTATTGAATCCAAAGATCGTATGAACATGGCTAAACATTTATTACGAGATCCGGTTTTGGCAGTACGCATTGAAGCAGCCAGAGCACTATCTTCAGTTCCCCCAAATTACATGACACAAAGCGAACGCCAGTCTCTTGAAAAAACGCTGTTGGAATATATTAAAGTGCAAGAGATGAACGGGGACCGACCCTCATCTCATTTGAACCTGGGTGTTTTATATATTCAAAAGGGACAGTTGGGCAAGGCAGAGGCAGCCTACCGGAAAGCCATTGAACTGGAACCAGTCTATATGCTTGCCTATGTCAATTTAGCTGATCTCTATCGACAACAAGGAAATGATGCGGAGGGGGAAGAAATACTTCGAAATGCTTTGGAGATTAATTCGGAAGCTGCTGAAGTTCATCAGTCATTGGGTTTTTTACTCACCCGTACGAAACGTCAGCCTGTAGCCCTTAATCATTTCAGGAAAGCAATGGAGTTAAGACCTGATAATCCATATTTAGCCTATATTTATGGTTTGGCATTGAATGATGCCGGTAAATCCGAAGAGGCTTTTCAGGTTTTTGAGAAAACCCTCCAGCAGTTTCCCTATGAGCGGGATATCTTATTGGCCCTGGTGACCTTGCACCGGGATCGGAAAGAGTATGAAGAATCCCGTAAATATGCAGAAAAACTGGTAGCGTACTGGCCTCGTGAGAGGGGGTACCGGCAGTTATTGCAGGAGATACCAAACCAATGATTCTAATGAAGATATTCTTTCGAGGGTTGGCATCATAATCCTAAAAATGATTCAAACATTGCAGTTAAAAAACAGTTGCCGGATCATCTCAATTTCCTTAATTTTAGCCGGTTTTTAGCCACCGTAGCTCAGCTGGTAGAGCAGGGGTTTCGTAAACCTCAGGTCAACGGTTCAACTCCGTTCGGTGGCTCTAATATGATTTACATCGTGTATGTTTTATATTCCCCAAAATTTAATAGAATTTACATCGGTCAAACTTTTAATATAGACCAGCGTTTGCATGATCATAAAAAAGGATATTCTAAAGCGACTTCATTTACCGATGATTGGGAGGTGATTTACTCAGAGGAATATTCATCTAGATCTGAGGCATTTAAGCGCGAAAGGCAATTAAAGACAGCTAAAGGTCGTTCATATTTATGGGAAATAATTAAAAAGAAGTAAACCTCAGGTCAGGGGTCCGCCAATAGGCGGACCCGCCTGCCGGCGTGATTCAACTCCGTTCGGTGGCTCTGGAATAGCTCCCCTGGTTTCTTTTTTTTGTCCACGGATTTCACGAATTGAGAATTGCAAAACGCCTATGGCACCGGGCATGGAGCAGATCTGAGGATTGAGGGATTAGGGTTTAGGATTACCACGAAGTGGCTGCTATGCGGAAGATGAAGGATGAAGGTATCAGCGTAATACAATTAATCTTTGTCAACTATTTTAGGACAATACATAGTGATTAGTGACTGTATATTTAAATTTTAGCTCACTAAATCCTTTTTTCTTTTTTCTTTTGTCCTTTTTCTTGTCTTCTTGTATCTTGTCCTCTTGGTTCTGCCAACTGCTTTCTGCTTACTTGTCCTCAAGGGCTTTTCTAAGTTCGCGGCTGGACTGATAAAATTCCGGAAGTGTCATCTCTTTTAGAAAGACCAATCCCCGGGTTGCCCGTATTAAGGCACTGGGATTTTCATAAAACCATTCCCTGCCCAGGCATATTTTTATCTTCTGATACTGCTCAACCTGTATTTTCTGGGCAAGTTCTGAAAAAGGCCCGTCATGTTCGTAACTGGGGTAGGAGGCGTCTTTCTGGGAAATAAAAGAGTTCATAAACGCGCTCTGCATAATCGAAAACATATTTAAAGACACTGGAACAAAGATATTTGCCTCACTGGGGTGAAAGCGATACCATACGTTACGATAGCCCCAGACTTTTATATTGCTTTTCCCGGATTGTTTTTCATATGCCTGTATTGCCTCGTTCAGGCTCTGCAATACCTTATAGTGGGTATCCGGGCCACTTGCCTCAGGATCAAACGCGACTGAAATTACATCTGGTTTGACTTCCTTTAATAGCTGGATAATTGGTTTCACATCACGATCGATAGTCGGCTCTTCAGTAAAAATATCCCCGGTATAAAAACCCAACCGTAAATGTTTAACGTTAGAACAACTCCAGCCAAAATACCCCCACAGACATTCTGCCTCCCACTCCCTTCCCATGCCTTTCAGACGCTGAATATATTGGGGATCTTTCTTGCCGGGATACTGAGTATCAAAATAGTGTTCAAGTTCAGTAATCCGGTTCTCGATATTATCGAGATCTGAATCTTCAAAGATCTCGATCAGATTTCTCAGTAGTCTCCGGGCGATTCCTTCATTTTTCAAATCATCATTATTGGCTGCAACTCCATCCAGGTATTGCCAGATATCCCGATTCCGTCCAATCTGGTTATCACTATCAAAATATCCTTCCTGCAGCATCTCTTTAAAAGAGGGCAGGTTGATAAACTGGTGCAGTATAGTCATCTGGTTCTTCATATAATGATTCGTGACGGAAGTAAAACCACTGGTTAAGCAGGCAAAATAATGGGTATTGGTGCTGTTTCGTACGTGGCGCACAATAATAGGAAGGCACCCGAGCATCAGATCATCATGATGTGGCTCGGTATGTAAAAAACGGGTATTCGAAATGGATTGTGAGCCCAGTTCGATTTTAGTGATTAAGCTTTTATGTACAGAATTACAGAGTTTTGTAAGGGGATCAGGTCTTTTTTCTAACAGCAATCTGGCCGGAGAATAGCTTTGAAAATCCTCCTCACCGAGGTCAAGAATTTTTTTGCTCTTTAAGACAGACAGATCTACGATGATTTTTTCCATCTCATTATCTGTCAGCTTCTCGAGTTTTGTAAGCTTTATCAATTGCCTCTCATACAGTTTTTTTGCTGCACCTCGGGTCAGGTAGAACCGGGCGCGTGCTAAATTATGGAGCGCACTTGCCGGGTTGAGAACATTTTTATCCTCCTGAATTGCCCGTGAAACTACCTCAGCTTTTGCATCTCCTGCTGCAATAATAAGGGCTGTACATTTAGGATTGTATGTTATGGTCCCTAAGCCTATTGTTATAACCAACCTTTCCCGGGCAATTTCAATTCCGCCCAGATCAGTGGCTGCAGCCGCCTGAGTTTCATAGTTTGTCGGTGTAAGCCGAGTTGTGGAATGATGATCAGATCCTCTCACATTGAAGCCGATATGACCGTCCGGACCGATACCGCCCAGGAAGAATCCCAAACCACCAAGGGCTCTAATTTTATCCTCGTATTCCTGACACCACTGGTCGACTTTCTCCAACACCGTTTTCTGTAATTCCTCCTGCTTGGAATTGGCCTGTCTAAAGCGCAGCGTTATGTCGACTTTGAATTCCGGCCAGACTGAATTAAGCGATTCTCCTTCCGGGATGCCAATCTTGGAACAGTCTATAAGTAAGGCCTTGTTGGGATCGAGACCGAATCCTTCAATGTAAAATTCATGGATGTAATAATAGAAACTGTTGTGTTGTTTAGGATTGATAGGATAAAATTCGTCAATCTGTATAAAGTGTAAACTTTGCATATCAGGTTTGCTGTTCGGATTGATGCCAAAAGATTCCAATTCCCGGGCTGTTTCCTTATCTTTCCAAAATTTCAAATAATGTTCTACCCATTTTATAAAGTGTTCAGGCGTTTTCCCGGTGGGCAGGGATATAACACCGCCCGGATTCTCCAGAACCCACTCGATAAATCGAAGGGCAGTTAGTTTACCCAGTGCCGGAAAATTCTCAACAATGATCACATCCACTTTTTCGGGTGCGGTTCTTAATTTCCTTAAATTTGATTGCTTGAGAAAATACTCTTCTACGGTTGATCTGGATATTTTTTTTGGGGGGGACATAGGATCAAAGATTCCTTTGGTTGAAATTTAGGTAAAGCCTTTTTTATATGACACTTTCAGATCTTAATAGAAATGCCCACTTCTGTAATAAAATTATAAGTATGACTTACCAGTTCTTTAATTTACAAACCATTAAACTAAAGAACAATATATTATGAGTAATTGAACGGGATATGTACGGAGTGTGCCCCGCGGACTGTTTATGTAAAAACTACCCCACTGGTGGTTAAGGTAGAAGTGAAATCTATTCCCTCATACGCAAATGCAATTTGGATTTCGGGCCGTTGGACCTGGCGCACTGGAAAAAAAGATAGAATAACAATAATTAAAGTTGAGTAGGGAGAACCGCGGCTGAACGGCTGCGGTCTTTTTTTGAGTTGGTTTGGGATAATCGATGACTACATAAAAACCAAGTTGGTATTTAAAATTCCCTCTGGTCAAATATATAAACGATAAACTGTTTGGGTCCATTTTTTTAGAAAATTCGGTTTAATCGACCTGATGATTCTCGTTTTAGTTTGATCATTGATATTGATAGGGATATTTTTCATATTATATGAGAATCTAACTTCCTTTGCTTATTTGAAGGTTTAAAATATGGCACACCTGACCCTAAAACAGGATTACTCCGGTCTGATAGATCGTCTCAACCGCTTTCCACAGGGAGCTCCACCTTCTGACTTGCTTTATAAAATATTGAAGGTCCTTTTTAATGAAAAGGAAGCTTCACTGGTTGCACATTTGCCAATAAAACCTTTTACTGCGCAGAAAGCGAGTAAAATTTGGAAGTTAAATCTTCACCAGACACTAAAAATCTTAGATACTTTAGCGGGTCGAGCCATTCTGCTGGATATTGAAAACCAGGGTGAAATCTGGTATACGCTACCGCCCCCTATGGCTGGTTTTTTTGAGTTTTCCCTGATGCGTATTCGGGATGACATTGATCAAAAATACCTGGCAGAACTTTTCTATCAATATCTGAATGTTGAAGAGGATTTTATAAAAAATCTTTTCACTATCGGGGAAACACGGTTGGGAAGAACGTTTGTTCATGAACCGGTTATTCCTGAAAAAACTTCCCTTCATGTTTTGAATTTTGAACGTGCATCTGAAGTGATTCGAAATGCAAATCATCGTGGAATAGGTCTCTGTTATTGCAGGCATAAAATGCAGCATATACAGCGTGTTTGTGATGCACCCATGGAGATTTGTATGACATTTAATAATACTGCCGCCTCACTGATCCGTCATGGGTTTGCACGTGAAGTTGATAGTCCTGAAGCACTTGATCTTCTGCAACTTGCCTATGATAAGCATTTGGTACAATTCGGAGAAAATGTACAGCAGCGGGTCAGTTTTATCTGTAATTGCTGTGGATGTTGCTGTGAAGCCTTGATTACTCAACGCCGTTTTGGTAACCTGTATCCCATTCATACCACCAATTTCATCCCGGAAATCACAAATGATGGTTGTACCGGTTGTGGAAAATGTGTTGATATTTGTCCGGTTGAGGCGATGATTTTGATATCCGCCAACCAACCGGGTAAAAAACACTTGAAACGGGCCAAACTGGAGGCAGACAGCTGTTTAGGATGTGGAATCTGTGTTTCAGTTTGCCCTAAGAATGCAATCAGCCTGAAATCACGCTCAGAAAGGGTAATCACACCCTTACATACAACTCATCGGGTGGTTCTGATGGCTATTGAAAGAGGAAAACTTGCGGAACTTATTTTTGATTACCAGGCCATTTCCAATCACCGTGCCATGGCTGCCATTCTGAGTGTCATATTAAACCTTCCCCCGTTGGAGAGATTTCTGGCAAGCAAACAGTTTAAGTCGCGCTATTTGTTGAAGCTGTTAGAACGTCTCCGGGTCTAAAAAAAGCCGGTTAATTTAATCCCCGGCCTTCAAATCAATAGATAAATCAGTCTGGTTTCACTTAGGGGACGGGGCAAATTCCCAATCCAATTTGAATAAGAAAAGACATTAGGATGATCCCGGACAGTGTTATTTTTAAATAGAGTTGATGTTTGTTCATTTATTCAGGGAATCCTTCCCGCTTTGGATTTTTTCAAAATCCAGTGATATTGAATTGATGCAATACCGCTGGTGGGTAGGTGCAGGTCCGTCATCAAAAACATGCCCCAGGTGTCCTCCACATCTGGCACAGACTACCTCTGTGCGGGACATAAATAAGCCGTTATCTTTTTCCAGTTTTATATTTTTATCGGATACGGGTGCCCAGAAACTGGGCCAACCAGAGCCGGAATTGTATTTTGTATCTGAATTGAACAATTCATTGCCGCATCCGGCACACATAAAAATACCATTCTCCTTAAAATTATTATATTTTCCGTTAAAAGCTCTTTCGGTACCTTTTTTGCGCAAAACCAAATACTCTTCTTCAGTTAATATTTCCTTCCACTCTTGGTCTGTTTTTATCGCTTTATCACTCATCACTTCTTTACCCTCATTTTCTTCTGACTTGTTCTGTGCCTGCATAATTCCTCTTTTCCCAATGCCCGGGAGAAGAAGGATAATCATTGATATAAGTAATACTACCGCTACTATTACTCTGAATAAATATTTAACCATATTGTTCCTCACCTGAAATTTCCCATTCTTCATATGATACAATAATTTTTATAGTTCCCGGTTGAGTATATATGGTTTCTTATTCCGGATAAATAGCCCTTAGTTTGGCGTCAATCAGTTCACTATGTCTCAGGTTGAGCAGTCTTGATAATTTATGAACCAAATAATCCTCATGCTTGTCCAGATTGCCGTCGCTATAAATAACTTTCCAGATAATCTCTATTATTTTATTTTTTTCTTCACGATCATAATATTTATTGATGAGATTGGTAAATTTCCACAGATCATGACTCTCTTTTAGTTCTTTTTCCGCCGTCTCTGTTATTTCCTGAATATAATCATCAGAAAGCTGGAATTCCTTTTTTAATATGTCAACAATATTTTTCTGCTCCACAGCAGTAAATTCTCCATCGATCTTGGCGATCTCAAGTAATAATGCACAGGTAGCAACGTTCACATTATGGGTATCAGAACCATTCCTCAGATGGTTTGGTTCATCATCTACTGGCGTAAAGAATCTTTGAATGATATCTAGCATCAGTAAAATTCCTTTAACTTATTTTCCGGGAAATTTTGATTGTATCAATTTATAATGTATTGATCAATCACAAAATAGTTCCTAAATTTATTTATTCAAAATTCATTATTTTCAGCGTTCAATCGGATTTTGTATTGTGTATTTGATTACTGAATATCATTTGATGTCGAAATGAATAGAACTTTCAAAGTTATTACAATATAAAAAAGTTCAACACAATAATGTATGATTGTCTTTATAACCGAAAGAATTATATTTCACCCCTAAAGGGGTTTGAATTTTCTTGCGAGTTTTTTTCTATAAATATTTGATCCCTACCGGGATCAGTTGATGAGTGTTGAGCAATATTATTTAATTGCTTTTGTTAGTGAAGTTCCAGGAATCAGAAAAGAAAACCACCACTATTTGTTAGAATATATCCCGTTAGGGATGATATATTTAATTCTGATATTCTAGAAGGTACTCATTTTTTTGAAGAATCATAAAAAATAAATGATATGGTTCAATCGTCGAACCACAGCTGGTGTGGATGAAAAATGCTGTTTAACGGTAGTCTGATAAAATTTCCAAAAATCAGGTAAGGCCATGTACGATCTCTTTTTTTATGAGGCTTTTGAGGAGGAAGTTCAAGCATTAAAGTCAGTCATGGATGAAGATATTAAAGCAGGATTCAGCCGGAAAACCATTCAAGAAGAAGCCGGGCAGTTCCCACCGGCACCTTTGTTAAGCATTCGTACTCAATCGGTCATTCCTGTGAGTTGGGCAGGACATTTTAAGGCAATTTTAACCCGCAGTACCGGCTATGATCACCTTCTTAAATATAAAAATGAAGTTGAAGCTCCCATTCACTACGGCTATTTACCTTTATATTGCAACCGCGCGGTGGCAGAGCAGGCGTGCATGTTATGGTTGTCTTTATTAAGAAAGTTAAAACTTCAGATAACACAATTTAAATCATTCAACCGCGATGGACTGACAGGTTTGGAGAGTGAAAAAAAGACTTTAGTGGTAGTGGGTGTTGGAAATATCGGTTCAGAGGTTGTGAGGATTGGAGAAGGATTGGGAATGCAGATCCTGGGTGTGGATATTGTGCAAAGATTTGACCATGTCACCTATGTCTCGATTGAGGATGCAATTGCCAGAGCAGATATCATTGTGTGCGCCATGAATCTGACTGAAAAAAATGTCGCATATTTTAACTACCAAAGATTGATAAATACAAAAAAGGGGATTATTTTTATCAATGTTGCCAGGGGCGAAATGTCTCCCTCCGGGGATCTGTTAAAATTGATTGAAGAAGGCCATCTTGGCGGCCTGGGAATGGATGTTTTTGATCGGGAAGCCGAACTTGCCACCTCAGTACGACAGGGAAAGAAAACTCTCCCTACTGAAATTCAAGCCACTATGGTTTTGGCTGAAAAAGATAACGTAATTTTCACACCGCACAACGCTTTTAATACCCGGGAATCTGTCATGCGGAAATCTCAACAGAGTATTCAACAGATTGAACATTTTCTAAATAAAGGCCAATTCATCTGGCCCATTCCGGAATCTGGGTAGCAGTATATAGTTTATCTTATATATGTTTCGAGTAAAAATTAGATTCCGGGAACTCTAACAACATCTGCTTCAATAACAGATATTAGAAACTTTCGGTTTTTAGTATCTTTGGATAAAATTGACAGACCAACAAGGGTAAACGTCATGAAAGATTTGAACCGGCAAATGAAAGAATGGAAAGCTAATACACTGGATAAAACCCTCTCTAAATTCCCGGAACGCAAATCGAACTTTAAGTCAGACTCCGGGATACAGATTGAGCGTCTATACCTGCCGGATGCAGACTATGATTATCTTGATAGATTGGGTTTTCCCGGACAGTATCCGTTTACGCGGGGGATTCAACCGACTGCGTACCGGGGACGATTCTGGACCATGAGACAGTATGCCGGATTTGCCACTGCAGAGGAGTCCAACAGGAGATATCGCTATCTTCTGGATAGTGGTACCACCGGATTATCAGTAGCCTTCGATTTACCTACCCAAATTGGTTACGACTCTGACGATCCCATGTCTGAGGGTGAAGTGGGAAAGGTTGGTGTGGCTATCGATTCACTGGAAGATATGGAAATATTGTTCAATCAGATTCCCCTGGAAAAGGTTTCTACTTCCATGACCATAAATGCCACAGCCAGTATCCTCTTATCCATGTATATTGCTATGGCAAAAAAACAGGGTGCTGATTTAAATAAGATATCCGGTACCATCCAAAATGATATTTTAAAGGAATATATTGCCCGGGGAACCTATATATTTCCACCAGAATCCTCAATGCGTATTATTACGGATATTTTCAAATATTGCCAGCATCATCTCCCACGCTGGAACACCATATCAATTAGTGGATATCATATTCGGGAGGCTGGATCTACTGCGGTGCAGGAAATTGCATTTACCTTTGCAAACGCCATTGCCTATGTTGAAGCTGCTGTGAATGCGGGTTTAAAAGTGGATGATTTTGCCGGACGCTTATCTTTTTTCTTTAATTCTCACAATAATCTGTTTGAAGAGGTTGCGAAGTTCCGGGCAGCACGCAGGATGTGGGCAAATATCATGAAGGAACGTTTTAGTGCTAAAAATCCCAGGAGTATGATGTTACGATTCCATACTCAAACAGCAGGGAGCACCCTCACCGCCCAACAGCCAGATAATAATGTTATCCGGACAACCATTCAAGCATTAGCGGCCGTTTTGGGTGGTACCCAGTCTTTGCATACGAACGCCTTTGATGAGGCACTCAGCCTGCCTACTGAGGAATCTGCGCGGATTGCTATTCGAACTCAACAGATCCTGGCTTATGAAAGCGGCTGCCCGGATACCGTGGATCCCCTGGGTGGTTCATATTTTATAGAAAATTTAACCGATCAAATTGAACAGAAAGCCTCTGAGTATATATCAAGAATTGATCAGTTGGGTGGTGCAGTGCAGGCAGTCAAAAACAAATTTTTTCAAAACGAAATTGCCAGAAGCGCATATGAATTTCAGCAAAGAGTGGAAAATAAGGATGAAATTATTATTGGGGTAAATAAACATGAATTGGAAGAGGAAATGCCGCAGAAAATTTTACGTGTGGATGAGAAGTCTGTGGCAAAACAGGTCCAAAGACTTGCTCAATTGAAAACTCAACGGGATAATAATGCCGTCAGAACCTCTTTGCAGAAGCTGAAGAATAGTGCGGAAGGGCCCGATAACCTAATACCCCTCATCATTAATTGTATTGAATCATATGCAACGGTAGGGGAAATATCCAATACATTGCGTTCAGTCTTTGGTGAATACAGTGAATAATTTGGTTAATTCATAAAATCTCATGCGAAGATCATGATCCGGCAATTGACGGGCGCTAAGTCGCTAAGAATTAATCAATGATAGGTATTATATATAGATATTTATTTTTTCATAAGAGATAATGATTTTTGTTGTTT
>CBDUVK010000021.1:0-18520 GCA_965370645.1 uncultured bacterium | reverse complement strand
CAAATGATGCCAGCAAAAGTCCTTTAAAACCTGTGGGAAGGTAATCCAACAGTACCAAAATATAACCGGTCTGTTTATCCTCAATATCCGGATAAAGT
This sequence comes from uncultured bacterium, assembly GCA_965370645.1. Classification (GTDB taxonomy): domain Bacteria; phylum Calditrichota; class Calditrichia; order RBG-13-44-9; family RBG-13-44-9; genus RQOF01. The sequence goes on along the minus strand of CBDUVK010000021.1, from coordinate 18,422 downwards.
ACTAAACTCACCAGGGCGACCAAGATCCAGGGCCAGGGACGCAGAGCATAATGGGCAATATTGAACCAGAGAGTGGCCAGTAAAGAATGTTTCTCATTTTTTGTTGAGAACATTCTTTGCGCAACATAGCCGCCCCCTCCCGGTTCTGCACCCGGATACCAGGCCGCCCACCAATTTACCGCCAAATATACCATAAATGCACTCAGAGGCATCCAGACGGAACCGATATCGGGTGTAAAATTGAGAATATCATGAGAACTACCGTAAATGGCTGTCAGACCGTCTTTCAATCCAACCACACCGCCCACTGCATCCATTGCAAATATAGCAAGCACGATGGATCCGGTCATGGCGATAGCAAATTGCAGTAAATCAGTAATAACAACACCCCACAGCCCGCTTAGACCGCTATATACAAGGGTTACCAGTACACAAATTCCAACTCCGATCCATTTATCTACACCGATACTAAGTTCAATAATTTTTACCATAGCAAGAGTAACCCACCCTAGAATGATTAAATTGATTGGGATGGCAAGGTAGAGCGCCCGGAAACCTCTCAGAATGGCAGCGGGCCTGCCTGAGTAACGGAGTTCTGTAAATTCCACATCTGTAAGTACTTCCGCCCTTCTCCAAAATCTTGCAAACAGAAATACAGTTAAAAGACCACTCAATACCATGTTCCACCATAACCAGTTTCCCGCAATTCCGTGATTGGCTACCAGATCTGTGATTGCGAGCGGGGTATCCGCTGCAAAAGTAGTTGCCACCATGCTGGTTCCTGCCAGCCACCAGGGCAAACTTCTACCTGAAGTAAAATATTCACTGATATTTTTTCCGGCCCGCCTGGAAAAATAGAGACCAATGCTTAAGGCCAGAACAAAATAGAATATAATCAATCCCCAGTCCAACATTGAAATCTGCATAAACACTCTCGATAATTATTCTATATTACATTATTGCATAATTAACAATATTTATTATTTAATTCAGTAATTTTCCTTTTAAAATATTTGTCATTTTACTAATCACATCAAGGCAAAATTTCAACCTTGTTTAATCCTCCTGAACAGATAATGTGAACCACTTCCAGTCAGTACGGCGGTTAAACTTCCGACTACCGTATATAACGGCCAGGCAATTTGAACAGTCTGTATTACTACAGTCATTACAATGAGAGCAACAAAGAATCCGATAATCGCATCCCTTTGGTTAGCATTCTTTGAGAATAAACCCAATAAAAATACTCCCAACAGACCGCCATAGGTATAAGAAGCAATGCCCAGGGCAAGTTCCACCACTGTTCCCCCTTCTAATCCGATAAAAGTACTGGCAGCTGCCACTAACACGATTCCCCAAAGTAGTGTTATTTTTCTGGAGGTTTTTAATAATTGTTGCTCACTTTTGCCCTTTCCTGCAAGCGGGATATAGATATCCAGCGTAGCTGCACTGGATAGGCTGGATAGACTGCTGGAGAGTGTACTCATGGCAGCGGCAAAAAGCGCTGCGACAATTAATCCACTAATTCCTATGGGCATCTCTTCCACAATAAATTTGGGGAAAATACCATCCGCACGTTCCAGTCCCAGTTCCTGATAACTGACACCCCCATAATAGGCGAATAAAAGGATTCCCATAAATAAAAACAGGAAAAATTGTAAAAATACCGCAATTCCGCTCCAGGTGATCGCCTTTTGACTGGCTTTCATATTTTTGCAGGTCAGAACTCTTTGAACAATCAGCTGGTCGGTTCCATGGGAGGCTAAACTGAAGACTGCTCCCGCGATAAGTGCCGTGAAAAAGGTATAGGGTTGGCGGATAAAATCCTGAAAACTCAGCTGTAATCCGGTATTAAAAATTTTCATTTTATCAGTTTCTGCTGCAAATTCACCCACTGAGACAATACCTTCCGGCAATTTTGTCAGGATGATTATACCTGCCAGAATAGCACCACCCAGATAGACGATCATCTGTGCAACATCCATCCAGATTACGGAACGAATTCCTCCAACATAGGTATAGATCATGGTTATCAAACCGATGATCAGAATAGAGATTAAATAAAACTTATCGGCACTCATGCCGCTAAAAAGCCCGCTGCTTCTAATAATAAGCGCCAGCGGGATTGCGGTGGCAAATAAACGAACACCATCTGCCAATACCCGGGTGGCCATAAAAGTGATGCTGGCGGTGTTGCGCATTTTTTGTCCAAATCTTTTTCCCAGGAAATGATAAGCGGTATCCATTTCCCCACGGTAGTAAGCAGGTATCATAAATCTTGCAACCAGAATACGGCCCAGAATATAGCCCAAACAAATTTGAAGGAAGGTCATATCTCCCTGGTAAGATACTGCCGGAATGCTGATAAATGTCAACACACTGGTTTCTGTAGCAACGATGCTGAAGGTTACTGCAATCCAGGGTATGTTTCTCCCCCCCAGAAAATAGTCGGTAGTGCTTTTCTGTTTGCGGCCAATCCAGGCCCCTACCATGGCAGAGCCTGCCATATATACAATGACAATGATACTATCTATTATAGAAAAATTCATATCAGTTTAATGTTTAACCTGTTGAAATCATATTACTGAATCGTTACTGATTCTGCTTCTTGAATTTTATTCGTTTCTGCTTCCTCACCAAGTAATGCTTGCATTACGGCATTATGAAAATCGCGGCGTACCTGGTGCATACCTCCCCGCTCCCGTGTCGGGTGTACCCTGTTTGAGAGCAGCACAATGGCAATATTCCTATTTGGATCTATCCACAATGAAGTTCCGGTAAATCCCAGATGCCCATAACTTCCCGGTGAAAAATAATCTCCGGCTGATGATTCTTCATCGGAAGGTGTATCCCAACCCAAGGCGCGTTCACTACCGGAAGGCATATTCTGACGGGCAGTCCATTCCACAATCGTTTGCGGTTTAAAAAAGCGATGATGCTTGTAAATGCCCCCGTTGAGAAGCATTTGCGCCAGTACTGCGAGATCTTCCGCCGTAGAAAACAGACCGGCATGAGTTGATATTCCCTTCAGGAAAAAGGTATTTTCATCGTGAACTTCACCGTGAATTAGGCCTCTGCTCATACTCCCGCCAATCTCTGTGGGTGCGATTCGTGGTAGCAGTTCAGATGGCGGATTGTACATAAGTGACTCGGTACCCAACGGAGCATAAAAAAGCCTTCTCGCAAGCTGATCTATAGATTTCCCCGTTACCGTCTCAAAGATGGCACTTAATAAGATAATGCCCAAATCTGAGTATACCATTGAATCTCCCGGCAGATATTCCAGGGGCATTAGACAGATATAGTCAATGGCTTCCTGTTTGCTTTTAGCAACTTTCCAAAGCTCATGCCAATCCTTGAGTCCCGCTGAGTGAGTGATCAAATGTTTAATGGTGACTGAATCCTTACCATTGCCCTTAAAGTGTGGCAGATAACTGCGGACCGGAATATCCAATCGTATAATATTCTTCTCATATAAAGACATTGCCACAACTGTAGCAGCGGCTACTTTGGTTACTGATGCGAGGTCATATATGGTCTCCGGAGTGACTGCCGGGGATTGCGGATCATAAGTTTGTCTGCCGAATCCCCTGCTTGCGATCAACTCTCCTTCTTTAATCACCGCAATCTGAGCGCCGGGGAAGACTGAATCTTCAATGGCTTGCTCAATTACCTGGTAGGCATCTGTTAAGAATTGATCCTGAATATTTTTGCGAAGTTCCATGGGATATACAGGGCGGGTTAAATGGTCTCCCACCTCATGATATCCGGGAATAGATACAGGGAGTCTGGCATTCAGTGGTATTTCTCCAAATACTGCCTCAATTGCGGCTCCTACAGCCAAAGGATTAGTATCATAGGCACACAGATAAGAGGGCACCATTGGAACCTGGCGCAGCAGATAAGGTGAACCGAAACTAACCACGGCCATCGGCTTCTTGGTCTTGAAAAGTTGAGAAAGCATTTTTGCGGTGGTGTCAGGCAAGGTGACAGAGCCCTTATAACTTCCCCAGCGCACAAAAAATCCAACCAGGATCGCCTGGACTGAATCGGTTTGGGCAAATATTTGTTCTATATCACCCTGACAGGAGCGGTAATCGATCAATCTTGTTTTCACGACCGGTATTCTTTTTCGAACTTCCGAGAAAAGACGTTTTTCATAAGCTCTGCCATAATCACCATCGGTAATCGTCAGCACTAAAATGGTGTCCAGTTTATCCGCATGCAGGGGAAATGCACCGGAATCATCCCTGACCAATGTCATCGCCGCTTGTGCAATTTCATTAGATTTTTGCCTATGAGAAAGTTGAGAGATGACAGATTCAATTTTATCCAAGCTAATTTGAGGTCTTTTAGCTAAAAGTCCCTGTTCATATTTTGCTTTTAAGATCCTATTAACCGCCATATCAAGTCGTTCCTGCGATATTCGACCATCTTTTGCCGCCTGCAACACAAATTTATAGGTCTGTTCAAAATGCGGTGTCATGAGGATCATGTCCATACCAGAATTTATGGCCATCACTGCCGCTTCCCCTGACCAGTAATTGTTTACAATTCCCCCCATGCCCATAGCATCCGTGATTACCAATCCTTTGAATCCCCACTCTTTTCTGAGAACATGGTCTACAAAATAAGGATCCAGTGTGGCCGGTCGTCCCTCCATCTGTGGAAACCCACCATAAGTAATGTGAGCAACCATAACCATCTTCGCGCCAGTCTCTACCGCAGCTTTAAAGGGTATGAGTTCGACGGATGAGATCCTTTCGGACGGAGCATCTATTGAAGGTAATCCAAGATGGGAATCCACATCGGTATCGCCATGCCCGGGATAATGCTTAGCTGTTGCATACACCCCATGATCCTGCAATCCTCTGATATAAGCGCTCCCCAGCTTTGCTACCGCAGCCGGATCCTCACCAAATGAACGGGTATTAATGATAATATTGTCCGGATTATTATTCACATCCAATACCGGCACAAAACCGACGTGAATGCCTATGGCGCGGGCTTCCAGTGCGGTTATTTTACCCATTTCATAGGCATATTCTTCGGAACCAGTTGCACCAATAGCCATATTGGGCAGGAATGTGGTTCCCTCTGCTACCCGCATGGAAATACCCCATTCAATATCGGCCATCACCAGCAGAGGAAGTTGTGCTTTCTCCTGCAGTTTATTGATAGTACGGGCAACGGCATAAGGTTCCCCGCTTGCCAGACTGACACCACCAAGATGGTATTTTTCAACACCCTCAAGCAAGTTCTTGAAAGAGAGATTATCCTGATGATAAAATTTTGGTTTATAATTATAAACAAACAGCTGGCCGACTTTCTGCTCCAGAGTCAGCGATTCAAGTTGACTCCTCGCCCAATCTTCGGGTGTGTCTTTTTTAACACCGGCACATGATAACAATAAAATGACCAGGAAAATAAGAATTGGTAATAATTTTTTACACTTTTTCATAATGATCTTCAGATTAAGTTTTTGGTATTTATTCAAATTGAAACATGCTATCAATTTAAAAAATGATGTTATAAAGTTGATCCAATAAGTTCTGAGATGCTGATTGTTGGTCCTGTTTCAGCGCAAAGAGGGCAGCTGCAGCTGCGGGTTCTAATTCCTGTTTCACATAGTCTAAATTGAGGCCTTTTTCTTTTATTTTCTCGGTAAATTTTCGATATACAACCGAGTTATTCCTGAAAATTCCTCCGGCCAAAGCCAACTTATATTTTTTCATTGGGGAACTACTGATTAATTTCGCAGCCTGTAGCGCATATTGTACCAGTGAGGAGGTCGTTTCTTCAACTATTTCCAGTGCTTCAGGATTTTTGGCATCTGCCTGTTCACAAACAAATTTTGCACAGGAAGCAATTAATTTAGGTGGATTAGGAGAAGAATAGATAATGGAAATAAGATTTTCCTGCTTCTCTAAACCATAAAATAACATAAGCTTATTGCTAAATGATGAAGGAGATTCATTATTTGAAAGGTCTTGCAGGACTGACTTAATAGCGCGGCGCCCAATATCATAGCCACTCCCCTCATCTCCCAACAGGTATCCCCATCCCCCAATTTGCAGTAGCCTCTGGTCGTCTGTTTTGACAAGACAGATTGAACCGGTCCCGGCAGACACTAAAATTCCACAATCATCACCAAATATCGAATAATAGCGAATTTCAGCATCGGTCATAATGGTAAATTGGCTGAGACCCAGAGTCCTGATCAATTCACTAACGGTGGCTTTTTCCTCCGGTCGCCCTGCACCGGCAAAAGCACAGCATGCCCATCCAATAGCAGTTGTCGCATCACCTTGAAGCAGTTTAGCCAGGATATTCCGAATTAATTGGGCGATGGTGCCTCGATCCAGGACAGCAATATTACCTGGACCTAATTGGCAGGTTCGCAAAGTTGTACCTGATGTATTACACAGAACGGCAGTCGTTTTCGTCCCGCCAGCATCGATACCGAGATAAAATTTATCGGATTTCATCACTTATAGTCTCATTTTGTGACTTGATTCGTCGCGGGTCATTATAATATATGCTCTGTTACTCATAAGTAACTAAAGTGAGTAATGATTTTCTACATTTATTTTGACAAGATTATATACTATATTGACATTTGTCGATTGATTTACGATAAATTTAAAGTAAGAAAGTATATATCGTATCAAATCATGAAACCTATCAATGTAAAACTTTCCAAACCACCCCAGGCCTCTTTTAAATATAAAAAAATTCAACTGGAATCGCTCGAATTTAATTGGCATTGCCACCCAGAATATGAGATCATGTTGATGTTTGGCAGCAGGGGAAAACGATTTATTGGAGATAGTATTTCCCACTACAGTGAAGGTGATCTCTTCTTTATGGGGCCTTATCTGCCTCATACCTGGTACTCTCCTATGGGGATGGTTGGAAGGAGAAAAAATAGTCAGGCTATTCTGATTCAATTTGCAGAAAATTTTGCAGGTTTAAATATCCATGAAGTTCCTGAAATGATTACCCTTGAACACCTTTTTAGCGACGCAGCCCGGGGAATACAATTTATAGGAAAAACCCGCGATCGGGTCACGAAACTCATCATAAATATGGAGCAGCAGGAGGGTTTAGAACGATTGATATCTCTATTTTCAATACTTGACTTGCTGGGCCGGGCAGATAAAGGCGAAAAAGAAATCTTATCCAGTATTGAATTTAGCAGAAGATTACAGCCCAATGATCAAACCCGTATAGACCGGGTATGCACGTTTATTAATGAGAACTATAAAAATCAACTCAGACTCAAAGATGCAGCGGATATTGTTAATATGAGTACCACTGCATTCAGCCGCTTTTTTAAAAAATACACTGGTAAGACTTTTGTTAACTATGTCAATGCTCTGAGGATCGGTTGGGCTTGTAAACTGTTGATTGAGAGTGAGATGAATATTGCAGAAATCAGTTACGAAGTAGGTTTTAACAATCTATCTAATTTTAACCGCCGTTTTCATGAACGTCATAAAATGAATCCCAGGGACTATCGGCACCAATTTGCCCTGAAAAATTGATCCGGAGAAGAAGTCAAAGATAGAAAAAGCAGAAAGCAGGGAAGCAGAGAGCGATTGAAAAAATGCAATATAAGAAATCTAGGTCTGTACCGGCAAAATCATAGGGATTCCCCTTTGTTGTTAGGAGAAACCTGATAGTAGTTGGTTGGCCAGTATCCTCCCATTTTCGGACAGGCAGACGCTGAATCCCTCCCCTCATTAACCATTGATCATTGCTTAGCAAATCAGCGAGACAATGAATTCTTATCTCATGAGGATCATTTTGTTTATCATCACCCTGTCCCCTGCCTTGAGACGACAGAAATAAACTCCGCTAGCCAGATTGTTTCCACTAAATCTTACCTTATAAGTTCCCGCCGGCTGACGTCTATCAATAAGCGTACCCACCTTCTGACCAAGCAGATCGAATACCTCTAGCAGCACTCTCTCCGTATGCCCAATTTTATACCGGATGGTTGTGCTGGGATTAAACGGATTGGGATAATTCTGAAACAGATCGTATTTTCCTGGGATTTCGCTCTTTCTTTCATCCAGAATTGGTGTAATGACGGGATATTTTACACGAAGATTATCAAAATAGAGGACGCCGCTGTTTGTATCTCCCACTGCCCCTACATACCATAGTTTTATCTGTAAAGACTGAATTCTGATGGGAAAATTAAAAGAGGATCCGGGAATGATCGCATTAAATTTTGTAATGGGAATTTTATATGTCTCAAAACTGTTTGAACCTATTGCAAAGAGGCCAGTGCTAGCAGTATACAGTTCATTATTATCATCACTGATTATCAAATCAGCGATATGGTTCAGATTATTTGACTTGATGTCAATCATGATAGTATCTGGAAGCCCATAAACCGGAATATCCGTATTAAGATAGACCCAGCTTCGGCCCTGACTGCTCCTGACAAACTGATAATCTAGGCGCAGAGCCTTTTGTCCCAAGGTACGGGGCGTATCCACCACCGTTAAAAAAGTCGCCTGGGGATCATATAAAACACCCGAGACATTCCAATTAACTGTACTTTCCATAGAATCCACAACTACTATATCCGTACCAATCTGCACGGTTACAAAACTCGTATCGGACTGATCTCTGAATTGAGCCACTACCGTCGCCTGACCTTCAGCAATACCTTTGAACCGTCCGACAGAATCAATTTGCCCAACCGAGGAATCCAGACAACTCCATAGATAATCATTTAAAGCGATGGTAGGATGAAGGCTATCTACGTCAGTTGGTATAACTGTAAACTGAACTATCCGGATGGTATCAGTAACAACATGCTCTGGCAGTAGTTCTATTTTACTGATATCTTTAATAAAAATATAAGCAGAATCGATCATCCCATAATAACTGACATATACATAGCCACTGTCCGGTTCGCTGGCCACGGTGAGCAAACCACCCGGGGTTACTTGACCTAGGTTGGGATCAATGGTATACTGGAGTTCTGCTGGATTAATCGCCGCGGGGTGAAAATATTCATCCCATCCTGTCACCTTTAACTGAATGCTGTTTTTCAGGAATATTCGCTCATTATCTGGTTCAATCTGTATCGCCTGAACGCCACTTCCGGCAGGAGCTTCAGAAACAGTAAGCAAGGCATTTGAAACGCTACGCTCTTGTCCATCGGATGGATGATTTCTTATCTCACCATGCAGAACCATCGTTGTCGAACCGCCTCCATCCAGATTAATTGCTTCTTTTGCACCCAAATAGATCATCAGATCAGCTAACTCCCGATAAGACATTCCGCGATACTTTCCGGGTACCCGCCCGTCCACCGTGGCAAGATATAGATAACGGTAATCGCCAGAAAAACCGGCTGTGGTCCTGGGATGGACATCGGTATTGGTACTTCCGGTATAGGCACCGTTTTCTACTATTTTCAGATTTCCTCCGATAACCTGCATCAACTTAGGGAGGTTTGGTAGCAGATTCAATGCCATTTTAACAGTATCTCCAACTTGAATATTATTCTGTAGGAAAGTACCGGCTGCACCATTTCCGGACAAAACTACCATTCCAGAGGTAATCGCCATGTTGCCGCTGTCGCTCATGGATTCCACCCGGGCAAATAGTGTATCATTGACAATCCATTGACCAAGCATTGAAACAGCAACTTCTGTTCCCCATGCATTTGTACCGGTAGAAGCCCCAAAAAATGAATTATACAGAGTTAGCTGGTCCGTTCCTCTATCCTGATTCACTCCGGTAAACGGATAAATCTGGTTACCGGCAATGAGCTGACCAGTGAAATTGACTGGGCCGATGGCTGGCAGGTTTACATGATCGAATGAAAGAACCGGCCAATTGATCGGATTTTTAAGAATCTCGCCATTTATAACCTGCGTTCCTAACGGAATCCCTCCCGAAGCATAAAAATCTCCGTTCACGGCACCAGCCACCAAATGCCCCGGATAGCTTTTACGAGTGGCCATGGAACTGGTTCGTTCATAGCCGTAAAGCCGATTGTTCGCTTTGACTGTTTCTATGACCACATATGGGTTATTCAAATCAATTTCAAGTACATTAATGTTCCACAGTTTGGAAGCAGCGGTGATATGTTTGTAAACCATTCCCGGACCGACCTGAGTGGTGGAATGTGTATGAAAATTAACTTGAGCATAAGATTTTAGACATAGAAAATTTAAAAACAGAGTGGTGAAAATAATTTTTTTCATGAGGTTCAACCTTTTATTGTGCTGCCTATTTACTATTGACAGAACTGTTCTCAAGGAAATTTCCTAACAGGGAATACCTAGGGGCCAAACGGATATCTTAAGGTTAGATAAATCTGAAACAGTCTGCTACCTGAATCTGGTTTTGCTTCTTTTCCCAACATTAACATTGATTTTTCAGCCAAATTATCAGGTATTCTGTTAAGTCAATAAAAACGAACCGTTTTTTCTATTTCATTAAAATCATTTTTCTGGTCTGTGAAAAACTTCCGGCCTGCATGCGATAGACGTAGATTCCTGTGGCAAGTCCTGATGCATCAAACTTCACCTGGTAATTCCCAGGCATTTTTTCCTCAGAAACCAGTGTTTTCAGCAGCTGTCCCAAAGAATTGAACAAGGAAATGCTCACATGAGCACGTTCGGGAACAGCATACGAGATACGGGTTGTCGGATTGAACGGATTCGGATAGTTTTGATCTAACCTGAATTCTGTCGGAATGGAAGCTGTTATATCCGGCTGATCGATGGATGTTAGAGGCACCAGCTTAATCAATTGCAAATCATCGATAAATATCGCTCCATTCGGATTTGCGTCTGCCTGATACATGAGTTGAAAACTATCTATACGATAACTCGGCATATCCAGGACACCATTTCCCAATCCTGCCCAACTGCCTACAGACGCCGGATCACTCAATTTCCACTCGATCAATTTCCAACCAATCCAGTCTATTTCAGTCCATGTGGAGACTTCGTGATTAGGCCAGTTTGTACCGTCTCCTTCATCAAGGGCAAAGCGAAAGAGATTTTTACTTCCATCACCAAAAACATAACTCCGGATTGTATAGGTGGTATCGAAGATTATTGTACGGGGAGTCCCACCATACAGATATTCCCGTAATAACCAGGAACCGGCATTCAGATCCCAGCTGTAGAAAATTTCCATAGACCGGTTGCTTCCGGTAAGAGTATTGACAATTGAATCATTTTCTGCCATGAAGGGAGGATTGGTGGGATCAGTACCGGTTGTACTTCCGCTCCATAGGGGTTGCCTCCAGTAAGAGGAAAAACCGACCTCCAGGGGATCGATCACATCCAGCTGCTCATCTGCATCCATTGTGGTAAAACTCACCGAATAGTAGCGTGTGGTGGTATTGCCCAAAAGATCCTGAAGACCCGGAAAGAGCCTGATAACATGGATTTTATCAGGCCACATAGTCACAGTCGGAAAATAATTAAGCACACTTCTATCTTCCACAACGTAATGTTTCATTATTCCGGGAACTGGCGTGTGCGTGCTAAAATCTTCCAACAGAAACACATTGGGTTTAATAGACGTATCGGCCAGTTCTTCATCGAACTCGATATTGATGATGGGTCTACGTTCCACGTCATTCTGATATAACCGGGGATAAAAAGAAACCGCTTCTGGCGGATAAACATCCATTCCCGTTGTAAAAGATATTTGCAGGGTATCTCCTCCTATTCCATTCCCGTCGCCATCAAAAAGATGACCATATTTATCTGTTACCGTTCCAGGAATGGTAATGATATATGTGGTAAGGAATTGAAGTGAATCGCTGCGTATAATTAGACGGGTATCATTGTCAACCCAGAAATAAGTTGGACTAGTATCGGGACTGATAATAAGATGCGAGTCTACGGAAGCTCTGTTCATCGGTCTGCTGAAATTCAGAATAAAATCTACCAGTATACTAACGGCAGTATCTCCGTTCGCTGGACTACTGGATACCAGGTAAGGAGGCACCTGGGAAACCAACTCAAAATCTTTAAAGGTAAAAAAGTCGTCCAATATTTCTACCCGTCCCGAATCAGGGTAGTAATCGGTCATTTCCACTGTTACATCAACAGAATCATAATTCATATCCTCGAGATAATAAAATCCATTATGGAGTAAATCCGGATCGTTGGTATACATGTAGAAGAGGGATTGATAAGTATCCGTAATATACTGCTGATTTCCAGCCGTGATCACTGCGCCATTCAGCCGCTCTCCCGTTTCAACATTGGTAACGATTCCGGTTAGTATATGAGCGGGTGGTCTGGGAATATTATGATAATCCAGTATAGACCAATAAAATGTCCGTGCCTCGAGACGCCTCCATTCATTATTCATAAACAGCATATTCTGTTGATAATTCGTATGAAAACCGGCTTCACTTAGTTCCGAAGGCATGGTGGTTTCACGATTTACATGAAGATATGGCCCCCAAATCCCCAAAGCTGTGCAATTATAGAAAGAACAATCTCCTATCGAGCCGTGAACGGTATAGGTTCGCATACCATTGGTCAGGTGGTCAATCATAATGTCAGACATAGCCTTACCACCATTGGGAATTTTTTCTACTCCATTCTGGTATTGTCCCCACAGCAGCAGCGTACTGTTTGCTCCCGGACTGCCGGAGGCATCAGAATGAATCGAGTGATACCACTGGGTATTAAGAATATTTGCTAAATTCGTTCGCTGATACAGTGAAACTTGCTGTAGATCATTGGTGCGGGACAGATAAACCGTATCTATATCGGTTTCAGATAACAAAATATCACGAAGCTGTAATGCTACCCGCACATTACGTTTCGCCTCGGAAATTCCCCATGAGAACGACGGCATATTTTCATTTCGGCTGTGACCGGGATCTACAAATATATCCCATCCCTGAAGTCCGGTTACCTGGGCAGAAGCCAATAGAGGAAAGAAAATAAGTAAGAAAATGATGATTTGATTTTTATGATTCATTTCAAATCCTGTTTTTTTATTGAATTTCTAGGCTTTATTGCTCAAACTCAATAACCTCAATAGTACCAAGGTTATAAGTACTGTATGCGATTTTGTTCTCCACGGGGGACCAACAAGGATACATCGCAATCTGATCGATCTCCGAGGTCAGATTCTGAAAAAATGTTCCTTCTATATCTGAGATAAAGATATCTGATGCAGTATATCTGTAGCCATCATCATGTGTAATCATATAAACCACATACTTCCCATCCGGAGACCACATTGGGTAATTTCCCGGTCCCAGATCAGTTACCCCGGTAGTCTCCAGGTTTAATACGAAACAGTTTCCCCCATAAACTTCAAAAGCGACATGATGGTCATCAGGGGCAAGACTTAGATTCATATAAATGGCTCCGGGAAATGGCTGAAATTCAGTTTTTTCACCGGTTATAGTATTTTCCAGAAAAATCTTATCTGATATAGCATAACAAATGAACTGTGATTCATTTGTAACTTTATCGAATGAGGTATCGATGTACTCCATCTGGTTGCCGTTATAGAAAATTACCCTATCATTTCCGGGAGTCCATTTGGGAACGTCCGGCATACGTTGTCTGTAATTTGTTAGATAGAAGTCTTCATTCTGAGTTAAATTGAATACTTTAACCGCACTCATTCCTCGATTATTATCAAACCTGGAAACCCGGGCGAGGATGTATTGAGAGTTGGAAGACCAGGAAAAACCGAAACCGGCAGATATTTCATCAGTAATCTGATCGAGTTGACCGGTTTGAAGCTCATAAATCCAGATTCCGCGGTAATTCGCTGAGGTAAGAGCAATTTTTTGACCATCTGGCGCCCATTTTGGATTCATGAAAACAGCACCACTTTCGCTGGGAATTACCAGTGTTTTTATTGCTTTCACTTTAAATAACTCCTGCGAAAAGCCGCTAGAAATAAATATCAGCAGCATAATAAAAATATTTCTCATCAAATTTCTCCACTAAGTTAAACATAATTGACAGGATAAGAGGATTAGCAAATAATAATCCCAGTCATCCTGTATAATATCGGAAAAATGTAAACTTTTGTTCCCGGTTTTACTCACCTGAAATATATCACTTTGTATATTAACCCGTTGTGCAAATAGGCATACTGTATACAAACACCTCTACATTCATGGATTCCCCGTCTGGCGTCCTTCAGGCTAGCGCTGCCGGACTGGCCGGACGACAGGCCAGAAGATTGCGGGAATGACAGGGAATTTTGGTGTCATTCCCGAGGTTTTTTGTCGGGAATCCAATTTTATTTCTAAATATCAACTTCTTAACTCTCACATTTCATATTTTGCACAACAGGTTAATTATTATGATTATTTACTATGTCTTCCATTAAACCTATTTATTTCAAATTGAACTCCAAGTTTTCCCCACTTTTGGTATACATTTCCTTATTTGAGTAAGAGCATACGCCGTCGTAATGCAATATCCCCAGCCCTTAGTTCATAGAAATAAACACCCGAAGCTAAATACTTAGCATTCAGACGCGCTTCAAAGTTGCCGGGCTGCAGAATTTCATCCACCAATACCGTCACTTCTTGTCCAAGTACGTTGAAAACAGTCAGACGTACTCTTCCCGATTTCGCAACCGAAAATTGAATAGTGGTTACCGGATTAAATGGATTTGGGTAATTCTGCTGTAATTCGAATTCCTGTGGTATTTTAACTATTTCAGCTTCACTGATAGCGGTAATTCCATACTGTTTCTCTACCACCCGCAGATCTTTGAAATACAGTGTTCCGGACATGGCTCCGCTGCTATCATGAGTAAGCTGAAAACTATCTATACGGTAACTGCTCATGTCCAGAAGACCATTACCGATCCAGCTGCCAACCATATCGGGATCGCTCAGATCCCACTGAATCAGTTTCCAGCCTATCCAATCTATCGTTACCCAGATAGAAACTTCGTGATTTGGCCAGGTGATCCCGTTCCCTTCATCCAGAGCGAATCGAAATTTATTGTAACTACCATCACCAAAAATATAGCACTGAAGAATTACATCCGTTCCGAAAACAACATTTCTTGGCGGTGACTCATCCAGAAATTCACGCAGTAAATAATCGGAACCGGGTGGATCGAGAAAGGCAGGATCCCATACATAATGTAATCGCGCGGATTTCTTTTGCGCAGGTACGTAGGCTGCCGGCAGGTAGAAGTCAAATGAATAATCGAAAGTACTCGTTACAGGATTCACGCCGTTAGTTGATCCGCTGTATGTGGGATGCCGCCAATAACCCAAACCGACCATATTATCAATGATTGTTTCAGTCTGGTAGATGAATGGTTCTGTTTCAAAAGAAACAACAATGTTGGAATCCAGAGCATTTCCTGAAGTATCAGTAATATCCGAAAATAATGTAATTTCAAAAGAATGACCTGAATAAAGTGGTTCTTCTGTTTGAACACATATTACAGAGCGGTCATCCATATCAAACATCATCGCCTTATGCAGTACTGTCTGTCCACTCCAGGTTACTTGAGTGGATGACGGCTGTAATGAATTGGGATCTAAAAATTCATTGAAACCAAATGAGAATATGTCCTGCACATCGAAATTATCGACATAAAAATTCACGGATGGATGACTGTATATGAGCTGGGGCGGAAAGATATCGAGTCCGAATGTATAGAATGTGAGTGTAAAATCTTCACTGCTACCGCCATTGCCAGCTCCGTCAAGCTGCTTTCCGTTGATATCGGTCACTTCTTTCCGGATGGTTAAAGTGTATTCTGTATCATTCAAAAAGTTACTATCGGGAACGATGGTTAATTCTTTTAGATTCGCTGTCCAGTTCAGGGAACGAATAGGATTAACAGGGCTGAATTCAACATTTCCATGAAAAGAGGTGGTATCCATGGTTTTGGAAAATAGGATTCTTGGCCGAATATTTATTGGCACTGTGTCTCCGGGCATGGGGTCTGTCTCAAGAACCACAGGAGCAAAAGACGGGATAGAATCCGACAGGAAACTGTTAGAAATTGTCGATTCATTCCAGTATCGATCGAACTGCGTAGCAAAATAGCGGTATTGTCCATTAAAATTTTGCAACCCGGAGATGCTGTCTGAATAGGTAAACACATTTTGTCCAAAATGGATATAAATAATCTCGTCCAGATCAACAGCAAGTGTATCATCCTCAGATCGGTAGATAGCGTACCATTCATTTCCAATGGGAGGTCCGCTAGGAGTAACATCAATTTCATACAGTTGATTATTGATTTTCGTACCGGCGATTACGGGTGGCCCTGGTGGTTGATCATCAAGAAATGTGGCGGCACGAATTTTGGTAATATTTTGAAAAAACAGATTCTTCGCTTCCTCCCAATAGTCGTGATTCCGCCAGCTTCCGTAACTGAAAAACTGGAAACCATCTACCCAGTGGACAGTCCGGCTGGCCTGCACGATTTGCGGATGATTATGCCACAGGTTCAGGCTGGAAAGTCTGTAGGATCCCGGTCCAACACTGAAAATCCGTCCGCTGTCGATACCCGCCTGAATCCAGTGACCCCAGCTTTCAGTACCGTTGCCTTCCAGAATACCATAAAACTCATTTCCGGTGGTCCAATGATAATGCATCGGCGTGAGCTGATCCACAAAACCTTCATTAAACCACAGTGCTGCATCCTGATAGACCGTTCCGTATCCCTGCCAGCTGCTCCAGTTATACTTGCCCAAAGCCGCGGGAGACAATCTGACCCACGGCTTCACCTGCTGAATCGAATCATGGAGTGTGAGGACAAACTCTGTAACGGTCCATCTCCACCAGTCCTCCCAGGTCGGAAAACTGCCTGGAACATTATTAGGATCATAGGGATGCAGAACGTCATATAAATAACGCTCCGGATTCTGAACTGTCTCCAGCTTTTCTATATTTTCAGGCGAGATCATTCCGTCCGGCTGGAATAACAGTTCCGGTTTGTTCCATTCGTCCAATGGTATCTCTGTAAAACTTGAGCGATAATATTCATTCCAACGGATATAATCCAGATGAAGGCCATCAATATCATAATTATTTACTATTTCCATCGCGACATTCAGAGTATAATTCCGGACCTCGCTTAATCCTGGTGAGAGTGCCCGGCTGGCAGGCATGGGTACACCATATCCATCTCGACACACCCACTCGGGATGTTCATAGGCTGGCGCTCCTGGAACCATAGCAGACGTATGGAAGGCATTAAACCAGGCATGCAATTCCAAACCTCTGAGATGGGCCTGTTCGATCGCATAGGCCAGTGGATCATATCCAGGATATGAATATCCGGCATAATATCCCCACGGTTCATAAGAAGAATTGTAGTAGGCTGTACCGCCCTGCCTCACTTGCCAGAGAACGGCATTCATGTTAGCCTTTTTCACGCTGTCCAGGATCTGCCTTACCCGGGCTTTATTTCCCTCCGCGGTGCTGGATGCACTGATATGTTCCCATGTAATAACCCATACAGCACGGAATTCCGTATTGATGTCAGCAAACAACTTACCGAGTGACAGCAGAATAATTAAAACCAGAAGATATACTCGCATGAAGTAGACTCCCTGAGTAAAATATAACTGCTTATAATCGGTCAATAATATTGCTCTATATTTCACATGGAAATTTACAGGAACAAATTAGCTGAGAAAGTATAGAGCTTTTTTAATCCATCCGGCTTACTGACCGACTACATTAATATACATAAATATCCCATAAATGCAAAAGCCGATAGAGAAAAATCTATCGGCTTCTACATGATTAATAGTTCAGCATATTATTTTTGCAACAGCATTTTACCTGTCGCTACAGACTGATCCACGGTTAATTTGAAGAAATATTGCCCGGAGGCAAGACCACTGCCGTCGAAGGTGAATTCATGTAGCCCTGGATTCATTTGCCTGTCGACATAAGTTCCGACATGTCGTCCCCTGACATCGTATACTCTCAAAATAACATGGGCATTTTTGTGTAATTCGAAAGGAATAATCGTGGTCGGGTTGAACGGATTTGGATAATTGTGGTAAAGTGTAAAGACTCCGGGTATCTCTTTCCGATCAGCACCAGGTTGAATTCCTGTAATAGTACCGGTAAACTTCTTGATCCCGTATCCATAGAATTCTGCCGCATAGAATTCATCACCTGCAGCGTTAAAATAGGCATCCCGGACACATCTGAGGTACCATGGCTGGTAATAGCCTCCCGGGGTTGTATCAGGATCTGCGACATTATTCAACCATATAAAATCATCCTTCAGGCTGTCTACGACTGCATAATTCTGATCGGGATCCAGAACCCACATTACACCGGCACCGGCCTGTAAATCTTGAAAAGTTGCCACATAGAGCAGTCCTGACGGATGCCACTGCGCCAGATTCGCATAAAACGGCACTGTATCAGGACCGACAATTACAT
>CBDUVK010000020.1:0-18871 GCA_965370645.1 uncultured bacterium | reverse complement strand
AAATTAATATCAAGAATTCAAAATTTACTTGAACTAAACTGCCTTTTTGGCGAAAATAAGATCAATTCAACGGTAAAATATATCTGTCTCTTTCTTAAAAGAGCGGGATAAAGTACTAAATTCCCTGGGAAGTGAGAATTCATATGGATGCATTAACTGGAACATTTTCTTCAATGGACATGGACGATCTGGCAAAAATGGTGGTTGGTTACGATAAGAAAGTACCGCTGTTGAATGGAAATTTGGTTCAATATATCAATCTTGATAATGCCGCAAGCACACCGGCACTCACTCCCGTTATGGAAAAAGTGAATGAAGCAATGGAGTGGTACAGCAGTATTCATCGCGGTACCGGTTTTAAATCCCAACTGTGCTCAGAACTTTTTGAGAATGGACGCAAGGTGATTGCGGAATTCGTGAATATCGATCCTGAGACTCACGCCATTATTTTCGGAAAAAATGCTACAGAGGCCATAAATAAACTGGCAAATCGTCTGTCCATCTCCAAGGATGAGCTGTTTTTAGTCAGTAAAATGGAACATCATTCCAATGACCTGCCCTGGCGTAGTAAGGGAAAGGTAGAGCATATAAATATACATCCGGATGGTCGCTTAGATGAAGAGCATCTCATTGAACTTCTTAAAAAGTATCATGGGAAGGTCGCTTTGGTCGCCGTTACCGGTGCTTCCAACGTAACAGGATGGGTCAATGATATTAACCGCTTAGCTGAGATTTGCCATGAACACCACACCAGAATCATGATTGATGCGGCACAATTGGCACCTCATCGAACAATCAATATGAAATCCCCCGATGACCCGGGTCATATTGATTTTTTGGTTTTTTCAGCCCACAAAATCTATGCACCGTTGGGATCCGGCGTCCTAATAGGTCCCAAAAGCTTCTTTGAAGAGGGAGATCCCGACTATGTGGGTGGCGGTACGGTTAAAATTGTTGGGCTAAACTATGCACATTGGGCAGAAACTCCTGAAAAAGATGAAGCTGGTTCTCCCAACACGATAGGAGTTATCGCACTCGCAAAATCGTTGTTGGCCATCGGAGATCTGGGAATGAAAAATATAGCTAAACATGAAATGGAACTGACCGCATATATTCTGGGGAAAATGAACAAATTAACCAGAATTCAGATCTATGGCAGCAAAGATCCTTCTGTTGTGGAAAATCGTCTCGGCGTAATTGCCTTTAATGTTGAAGGTATGCCACATGCGCTAACCGCTGCTATATTAAATTATGAGGGTGGTATCGGAGTCAGAAACGGCTGTTTTTGTGCACATCCATACATAAAATTGCTGATGGGAATGGATGATGACCAGGCCCGTATTATTGAAGAACAGATATTGCAGGGCGATCGGTCAGATCTGCCCGGAGCAGTAAGAGCAAGTTTTGGTATGTATAATAATACCCAAGAAATTGATCACTTCATCAATGTGTTAACCAAAATTGTATCTGATGATTATCAGGGAAAATACATTTTAGATCGTCAACGGGGGGAGTACCACCCTGCCGGATACAGTCCAAAATTTCATGATTATTTTCAGCTTTAAAGAAACAGCTCCAAATTAATACCCCTCCTTCTTATTCCTCTAAAGCCAAAGTGAGAGCGGTTGTCAATTTCAGAATATCACGATTCGCTTTTCTGAGCCGGCTGGCCAATACAACTGAAAGATTTTGAAAAAACCTCATTCCGAATTCAGGGTGCGAGGTGACTAAGTTTTGAATATGTTCGGCATACAATTCACCCAATATACATTCGGTTTCAGCGGTAACTGTTGCAGATCGTACCTCACCCTCCCCGCAAATAGCCATCTCCCCAAAAAAAGCATAATCGGTATGCTTTAATTTAATCAAGGCCTTATCCATCTGGCTCGTAACTGACTGACTGGTTAATAAGGTCATTTTTTTTGTAACAGAGACCCGGCCGTCGAGAAGAAAAAAAATACTCTTTCCTTCTTGCCCCTCCTGGATAATATCTTCTCCCCGATTATATTTTCTTAAATGCAGTGGTTTCACCAACATTTTAATATGATCGTCGGAAATATTTTTGAATAATGCGACTTGATTTAAAAACTGAAACAGTTCTTCCGCTTTCTTTTTTATCATCACAACTCCAGGTTTTTGCCCGATTTGATTACAATTAGAGAAAAATCCTTTTCAAGGAGAAGGTCATCCGGCGGATTGAGGCGTACATCTACGTAATCGCCTTTTTTAAGACTTCTTCCGGCTTCCTGAAATTTCTTTTCAATAAATTTATCCAGATCCGAATAATCTTCGGAAAGGATTTGAGAAAGTGAGAGCGTTTTTTGTTCTTTCACGATAGCAATAGGTAATTCTTGTTTTTCACGATAGAATTTTAATGCCTCACCAAAAGTTTTTCCAATAAGAGACTGGGGAACAGGCTGACGAATCAAATCTCCCTTTTCTCCTCCCTGGATCAATTGTAGAATAGACTGGGGAACACCGGGGGATACCACCATTTCTCCCAACAGGACGCCTGACAAAGAATCACTGACAATATAGTCTTCTACCTGAGCTTTTTTTAAATATGGTTCGTTATCATGATCCAGTATATGAGCATACACTTTAATTTTCGGATGAATGGCTTTAACCGAGAAAGCTGTAAGAATTGTCTTTTCATCACTGCGGGCGGTTATACCGGCACTGGCATCGGGTATGATAATAACTGTCCTGGCTTTGGTAATATTTGCCCGGCCCAGAATTTCCTCCTGGGCGAAATCACCCCGAATAAACTGAAGGGATTTCTCTTTGAAATTCAACAAGATGTTCTGGATTTGATCTTCAGGTAATTGATTTATTATAACCACACTCGAGTTTCGGTTTCTCCGAAATATTATATTCAAAATCTGCTCAGCCGTGTGATTCCATCCGCATAAGATAATATGATTTCTTTCGCTAATTTGCTTCAAACCCCGCTCCTCCTTTAATTTTTGGGTCACAAATATAGATGAAATTATTGCAGTAAACATGGAAAACAGAGCGACTCCGGTGAAGATGATCAAAACCGCCAGTATTCGGCCGTAAGGTGTTACAGGAACAACATCACCATAACCTACAGCAGTGATGGTAACGACCACCCACCAGAATGCTTCTCCAAAGGTATTTAATGCCGGATTCTGGGATATTTCGATGAGCATAAAGAGATATGCACCTAATAAACACAACAGAAAAATAAGCAGGATTACACTGCGCAATAGATTGCGGCGTAGATGGGAAATGATTTGAGATATCAGATTCACACTGCTTCTTTCCAAGTTCATGCAAGCACGTGATAAGGCACTACCGGTTTGAAAAAAACATAGACGGTATTCTGAGGAAAGTTACATAATAGCGGCAGCGGATCAAAAGATTTTCTGGATCATTTCCTGAAACAAGGTATTTATTATCACATAACGGCTTAGCTGATTTAACACCCAGAGAAATTACCTAATACACAAAAAGTGGATACGCTCAAATTAGGAATCCAACTGCCATTATGGCATTTTTCGTAACAAGTAGCAAAAAAAATAGTTAAAAAAACAAATCTAAAATACAAGAAATCCGACTAATCCCATCGTAAATCCAACCGCCATGTTAATCAATTTCACAAGGATAAAACCCCGTTTGGATTCAGCAAGCATGGGAAGCATACCATGTCCATCCTGGACAATAGAACTGGCTAATAATATGCTGAACGGCAGTAATCCGCTGGCATACATGGTTACAAACACCATATGAGGCCCTGATTCCGGGATAATTCCCAGCAAAACAGCAATCAATAAAACGAATATATATTTATCTTTCATCCACGATTCCACATTGATGTAATTATCCATAAAATGAATAATCAGTAAAGCTCCGAAAGTCCACAAGAAGATGCGCGGCAGGTGTTTTTTTAAGACATGCTCCCACAGGTGTTCTTCCAGGAAATGATCGGGAACCGTACTAACCACAAACAGGCTAAAAAAGGCACCGAAAGAAAAGGTAATCCGCTTCCAATCCCAGGATTGAAGACCGGAGGCATCAAAGTAAAGAAACAAAATAAAAAGGGTAAATATCCCCATGAGCAATGCTCTCGGGAAAGTTATATGCCTGAGCTGCTGCCAGATTTTATCTTTGGGAAAACATTGGCAGGTATCGCTTTCATGCACTGGATATTTATGCTCGAGATGCTCGATTAACAGATGTTGCTTTTTATATAGGAGATCCGTTAGATAACCGGCAGCAATGCCCACGGAAAATAAAACTATGGTAAGCCCAAGTGCTCTTAGTGGAAACATGGAAAACATGACAAAGGCTTCATCACCACTGGTAGCAATCATAGTAGCGACGAGAGCCCCGAAACTAAGCACCTGGTGTGAATAAAGAGACACCACGGTAAATGCACCTAAACAGCCAGGCACAGCGCCTAAAAACGCCCCTAAAAAATATTGTCGCCAGCGACTTTTTTTCAGCGAATCCTGCCAACCGCCTTGCGTTTTCACATTGATATATTCTATCAGAAGCATCATAATAAACACAAAACTGCTGATCATCAGGGTGTGTCTTAGAATTCCGATGAACATATCAGAAATTCCTTATAAAAAAAATATGACCCTCAAATTCGGATTGAATCAGCTCACCTTCCTGTAACATTCCATTCACCGTAGCCCATTCTGCCTTTGATTGGTTTAATATTTCAGTTACCGCATCTTCTCGCAACGGATGGACGGCTGTAATATTCAAAATGTCCTCACGCGCATCGCCGGTAAATGAAAACGCATTACCTTCGTAACCGGTAAGAAGTTCAACTCTGTCCAGCTGATTCGAAAAAAGTTGAAAAGCCACATTTACAGATTCAGGATCAGCCGGGCGTATATGCTTTTCAGCCGGCGGCCGGGTGGGGACGGACAGATAAACAATATCTGGTTGAAGACGAGCCAGAAATTGCCCAATTTCGTGGACTGATTTTACAGAGTCGTTCATCCCTTTCACCAACATTGTTTCCGTTACCAGTGTTCCTTTAAATTCGCTTCTGAATACCAACATCCCATCCAGTATCTGATGCAGATTAAGTTTTCCGTGGGGACGATCAATCGCCCGCCACAACTCCTCAGCAACTGCATCGACTTTCAGCGATACCCAGTCAGCTTTTCGTAAATCACTACGGACATCCGGACGACTGATCAATGAGCCATTACTGATCACGGCCACAGGAATAGCCAGATTTTTAACCGCATCAATATTTATCCCAAGATTGATATCCAGTGTAGGTTCACCATCAGGTACAAAAGCCAGGTAATCAATCTTTTCCTGCTGTTTAAGAATTTGTCTTACCCGGTCACGCACTGATTCTAATATATCTTCAGACCGATAAAACGCCTGGCGTTCAATCTGCATTTTAATGGTCTTTCCCAGCTGGCAATATACACAGGCATAACTGCATATTTTGGGCGGGATGTTGTTAATCCCCAGACTGCGACCAAGTCGCCGTGAAGGTACGGGACCAAAAGTAATATCCATGGAATTATTCTCTGCCGAAATAGACCTCCATTCGATCAAATGCTCTGTCGATGGTCTCATGGGGGACACAAAATGAAAGACGCAAATGGTTTTGACCGGTCGGCCCAAAGGCAATACCGGGTGTTGCAGAAACATGGGCTTCACGCAACAGGCGTTTACAAAATTCAGTTGAATCTCGGCCTTCATCTGTAACGATTTCAGGAAACATCAGGTAGGATCCACCAGGTTTTTGATATCCAAAAATATGATCAAGACGATCGAGCCGTTGGCACATCAGGTTACGCGCAGAAAGATAATGATTTTTAAATTCAGTGATACAATCCTGTGAACCCTGCAAGGCAGCCAATGCAGCATACTGGGAAACAACCGGAGCGCAGATAGAAAATGGGATATGGACCTTGTTAATTTGTGGGATCATTTCTTCATGCGCATGCAAATAACCGATACGCCAGCCTGTCATGGCATAAGTTTTGGTAAACGTAAAAGCACTGATCGCATTCTTTTTCATCCCCGGTAGTGAAGCGATACTGAAGTGCTTATGATCATCAAAAACAAAATACTCATAAGCTTCATCGGTGATTACCATCAGATCATGCTGCAGAGCAATTTCCGATAATTTTCTTAAATCCTCTTCAGGGAAAACAGTACCGGTAGGATTACTTGGTGTACAAAACAAAATAGCTTTGGTTCTTGGGGTAATAGCATTTTTGATACCCTCTGTATCCAGACGGAAACCCTCTTCTTCTAATAGAGGTACGAGCACCGGCTTGCCTGAGGCCACCTGTACTTGCCGAATATGCGTTGAATAGGTTGGTGTCGGTAAAATAACTTCATCCCCGGGATCAATCACCGCCATCACTGCAGCGGCAAGACCTTCAATGGCACCGACCGTAACAATAATTTGTTCTGAATCGGCATCTACCTGATTATCGCGAATCAGTTTTTCAGCAATGGCTTCACGTAATTTCGGCAGACCTGAACTTTCGGAATATCCACCGGTAAGACCATTGCGTATAGCTTTTACAGCCGCTTCACTTATATGCTTCGGGGTATCGCTGGTTGGTTTTGCCCACGATAAAAATGCAACATCATCGATCTCTTTAGATAAACGGGTCATCTCATGGATCGCTGATTTCCCTATTTGATTGACTCTTTGAGAAATTTTCATAAGGATAACCACATTTTAAACTGTTAATGGTTTGTAATGTCAATTATTTAAAAAAACATAACTCCAAAGGGTTCTGCCAACCCAAAATGCAACCTACAAGTTAGTCCGTAAGTAAATTATTTTCGATGTTTACATCTTATATTAGCTATAGCTCCAGCGCCAGTGCATATGCATCACGGATAGCGTCCTGCGCTTTTCTTACTTTCTTAGCATCACCAATCAGATAAACCGGCAGTTTATCCTTTAACTGTTTATAGAGTGGGGCATAACTTTTCATACCGGTCGCTACAACAATATGATCCACATCTTCCAACATAACCCGCCGTTCCCCACCCAGATGGAGTTTTTTACCTTCCACTTTTCTCACATTGGTATTGGTATAGATTGGTACGTTTTTCATATTCAGTTTTTTCAGAGTCATAGTTCTTTCAATCATTTCCATACCACGGGCGATTTCCGGGAGCATTTCCACGATGATCACTTCGTTGCTCTTGTCAAGCAGCTTACTGGCAATCTCAATACCAATCAAACCACCGCCAATGACAACAATTTTTTTATTTTCAGGCAGGTTTTCATCCAAAAGAAATTCTGCCCAGAAATATTGGGTTAATCCTTTGATGGGGGGAACATCTGGAACTGCGCCGGTTGCTAGCAGAATCCCGTGGTATTTTTCGGCCAGCAATTCATCGGCTGTGGTTTCTTTGTAAATAACAGTAATATTGTTTTGATCTAATTCGTATGTATAATAATCAATAATTTCTTTCAAGCTTTGCTTTTGGGGTGGTAGCCAGGCCAGATTAAACTGCCCGCCGATTTTTTCCTTTTCATAGAGCACCACCTCGTGCCCGCGCGCTTTTAATGTCAAGGCGGCCTCTAAACCGGCCAATCCGGCACCCACCACTGCGAATCGCTTGCTTTGTGTTGCTTTAGTCAACATTTTTAAATCCTGGCCAACCCGGGGATTAACCACACAACCCAGTCCCTGCCCGGATCGCACACCACCCAGACAGCCCTCAGAGCAAGCTAGGCAGGGGCGAATTCTACCTTGCTTTTCGCCCAAATACTTTCCGACAAAATCAGGGTCGGCTACCAATGCCCGTCCCAGCGCGATAAAATCTGCCTTATATTGATTTTGAAGCAGATCGATATCTCTGGCAGAATTTACTCTTCCCACAAAGATAAGCGGAATTGGCACTTTCTTTTTGATTTGTGCCGCCAACTCCCAAGTTCTGCCTTTGGGAATAAACATGTGCTGGAAGAACCAGGGCGGAGTAGAACAAACTGTACCCGCTGAAACATGAATCGCTGCCGCCCCACGCTTCGCCAAATATTTTGCTAATCGAATGGTCTCATCGATCTTTATCCCGTTGGGTGTCATCTCCTCAGCACTCAACCGAACGATGACCGGCAGGTTAACCGTATCTTTCACCGTACAAAATATCCTTAAGGGAAAGCGACTGCGATTTTCGAAACTACCACCGTATTCATCATCACGATCGTTAACTGCCGGCGATAAAAACTGGGCTAATAAATATCCATGACCCAGTTGCAATTCAATGAAATCAAAACCAGATTTTTCAGCCCGAATGGCCGCATCCGTAAACAGTTTAATCACTTCTTTCATATCCTCTTCATTCATCTGTTTGGGAACAGCTCCGCCATTTTCACAGGGTTTGCTGGTGGAAGACAGATAATAGTTCCCCGGAATATTCGGATTGGCCATCCTACCGGGATGATTCAGATGAGCAATAGCCATGCAGCCGTTATGATGAATTGTATCTGTCAATTTTTTGAGCCCCTCCAGCTTATCATCATCATCAATTCCAATCTGAGTTGGTATTTCCCGCAGTCCTTTATCCAAATAAAAAGGTTCCGGAGTGACAGCTCCCACAAATTCGCTTCTGTATTCATAAAAAGAGAGATGCTTTTCATTCACCATTCCGCTAGCGTCTCCGTAACCCAATTTAATTGGAGCAAATATAAATTTATTTCTTAATTCTTTCATGGTTTATCCCGTTTTACTGACTATAAAAATTTATAAGTTCGAATATTTAACTCTCTTGGCTCCCCACCTACAATTAATAATTGCGGATACGTTGTATTTATTTCCGAAGTTCAACAGGTGCAATGAGCAGGGCAATTTTTTTCCGACGGCTCGACCCCATCATGAATACCTAAAGGTTCTGCAAACAGACCGCTACCCACCCCAATCTCGAGTCCTCTGCTTTCAGGTGGCAAATGACGGCGCACTGCTTCAACTTCCGACTGGTAGGCATATCGGTTTTGCACAAATCAGTCTTCGTAAAGATCCAGATATTTTGCAAAAGGCTCAATCTTTGACATATACTTTTCTTATATCAATTCCAAATAACCAATATTTCGGCTCCGGTCTTTGATGTAAAAGCACCATGAGTCATATTGGAATGAATAAGCTGATATGTACCCTGGGGGTACACCTTGCCGTCCATTTCATATTGGCCTTTTAAAACGAAATGTTGTTCATCCTCAATATGACAATGTCCTCCCATTTTAAATCCCTTTGCAAGCTTCAGCAGAACGGTTCTTCCACCTTCTTCATCTCGCAGTACTTTAATTTTAGTGCCCTTGGGATAGGTCTCATCGGCATTCTGCCATTTCATGGAATTGTAATTGACGATCACATCTAACATGATAGCCTCCATATATTGTTATGGTTCTAAATTCTTCACTTTGTAAACTAGGCAAATTTTAATTTTTTTGCTTATCAGGCATCATAAAGGTTGACCACCTGCTTAATGTAATGTGAATTCCCAGGCACAATAAAAATTGGTCTCCTTATCCGGTGGACAGGTAATACATCTGGTTTTAATTCTAGGATCAATTGTCTTTGCAAACTGGCTAAATTCTACAATTCCCACCTGTTTGCAGGGGAAATCCGGCAAATTTTTCTGACGTCGTGTTTTCTGAACGCGGCATTCTATCATTCTAAAAATCATGGTCTTATCATTTACCCATTCAACCTTTTGCTTATTAATCGCTGCATAAAGGCGGTACTTGAAAGCTTCCTCCAGCGCTTTTAGTCCACCATCGGGCGGGATATCAAATGCTTTCATTATTCTTCTGGCTTCCGATACGGCAAAGCGTTCCCATGATTTTGCATCAAGCTGCATGGCAGTGTCCATATCATATTTTTCTTCAGCCGCCAAAAACCAGCATCCATCATGAGCCAGCCAGTTTTTGGCATAAATCTCAATTAATTTGAGTAGTTTCAGACGTGATAGATTTTGAATCTGATCCATTGAAACTCCGTGATAATTTCAGTTCCTGGCATCATTAATTTGGGTTTATTTTCTACTAAACCTGTTATCATCTTTCGTTTGGTGCAATTTGTGGACTTGTTTTTCAAGCCAGCCGGTTTTGTGTATCTCATGCGTGTCAAATTCCGGAATATATGGTTTTATATCCAAAAGGGGGGTTCCATCAACAATATCCAGATGACGAATATACAGCTTGGTACCTTCAATTTTGATGAGTCGAACAGTCGTAAGGCCAATTGGATTTGGACGGGAAGGTGCCCTGGTTGCAAACAGACCACGCAACCGGTCATCCAAATACGGTTTTACCTTCAAAGAATAGTTTCCGGACAGGTGGAAATGGTAAATCAGAATGACATGCGAAAAACCTTCCAAATCATGTAGTCCTGCTGCATATTCCGGAAATACTTCTACAATTCCCTCCGCATCGCTTGCTGATACTCCCTGGATGGGAGTTCCTTTACACTCTTTAAAAGGAGAATGAATAAGGCCGATGGAATCGTATTCAATTTTAGACAAAAGTATACTCTTTCTCATAATGAAGTTATCAGTTTAGCAGCTTTTAACCAGAACCTGGTTCTTTGCATTCCCTGATCTTTTAACAAGAGTAGCAAAATCAAAATCCTGATTAATCATATTTCCTATCATTAATCTTAATTATTAATCATAGGCCTTCCTCATCGTTTCATCTGTAAGAGTGGGCTTTATGAACTCCTGCCAGCATTCCGATTTCCAGGTTTCCAGCCTCTGATGCGTTTCATAATACTTTTGCGGGATGGGATGCGTTCCGATAATCACATCCATACCAAATTTGTTTTTGATAAAGTCCCTGAAGTATTCTGTGTAGGGACAGGGTGGATAACCAACCACCAGACCTGTAGCAAAATGAATGACCTCAGCGCCGTTTTTTTGCATCTCAGCCGGGGCGTATTCTACATTTCCGCCCGGACAGCCGCCACAAGTCGTGTACCCGACCAGTTCAATCTCTTGATTTTTATAGATATCGAATGCACCTTCTCGGTTCTTCAAAGCGCGAAAACATTTACCTCCGGCACAATCAGAGTAGCGGTCGCAAATAATGATGCCAATCTTTTTGGTCTTTTGCATCTGCATGCCTTTCGATTTTACTGACCCTTTCAAGAATAAGACCTCCTGTCTATTTTTTCTTCTCTTCCGGCACCAGCTTATTCAAGCGATCCAGAATCGTTGCCAAAGAGTCTTTTAGATCCCGCACTTCAGATTGAAGAAAGCTCATTTCATCGCCATAGCCGGGCGCTTCATAATTGTCTTCCGGCTGGACAGCACTTCTTGACCAGAAGAATCTCCTTCCCCGACCGCGGCCAAAATATCCGCGCCCGATTCCTCTGCCCGGTCCTCGGGTATATCCCGGACTGTTATAACCTGCTCCATATCCCAATTGTCTTCCGGTCATCTGGCCTTCGCCCAGTGGGCCGGTACGATCTCCTCGTGGCATATTGCCCTCCTTTTTAATGTGTCATTCTGTGCGTTGGTGAAGCACTGATGAGTAACCTGCCAACGAACGGAAAGACGGTTAGATTGAAGCCGCTTTTTACAGCTTCAGATTTGTGAATATACATTACCAAACAAAATATATAATCAATCCATGCAGGGGTAACCGGGGTTGATAATATCTCCCCTTTAAAACACGGATTTATGAATTCGATCTGTTTATTCAGTGTTAATACCCTGAAAATTTTTATCATTTATATCACCTTTTCGGCAAAACAAAAATAAAAGGTACGGATAGAAATGCCAGTACTGCACTAATCTTATAGGTTAGTTCGAGCCCTATATTATCGCCTAAAATCCCGACAACCAGAACCATCAAGGAACTGATACTGAAATTAACCGTCATATAAATGCTGTTAACAAATGCAGGTCGTCCGGTGTCTGTTTCCTGGACAAGCGCCAGAATTACCGGTCCCGAAGCAAATAATAAAAAGCCCATTAAAATCAGAAGAGGCATCATTAGCATTTCATTGCTGTTCATAAACGACCACATTACAAACGGGCTGGCAATTGCAATAATAAACAGCGTGTTTCGATGGCTTATTCTATCAGAAATATAACCGGCTGCAAAAGTACCTGCCGCTCCCGCAAATTGTAATACCGACAATGAAATTCCGGCAATCCACAAAGATTGACCCTTGGCAGTTAAATATGTTGGCAGATAAAGGGTAAGAGCAGATTTCATCCCGGCTCTGAATAATTGGAAACCTGTAATAAAGATAAAAAATGGCACAAGTTCCTTAATGGTTTCACCGGCGCCTTTTACTATTTTATTATTGTTCTGATGAATAGATGTTACATCTTTTAGTTTAAAATAGAGAATAATCGACGCTAATAATCCGATGGGCATCACGCGATAGGAGCCCTCGAGCCCCCAAACTGAAAGTCCCGCAGTAATTAACAAGGGACCCAAAGTCCGGGCCATTTCACCACCAAACATATAATAGCTCATGCCCCTTCCCGTTTTATCACCTGAAAAATGTTTAATCATAACCGGTGAAGGTACATGAAACAGGGTTGAACTGATTCCGGCTACAAACAGTAAAATAAACAAGATCAGATATGAAGGTGC
The DNA here is from genome assembly GCA_965370645.1 of uncultured bacterium. Taxonomy (GTDB): domain Bacteria; phylum Calditrichota; class Calditrichia; order RBG-13-44-9; family RBG-13-44-9; genus RQOF01. The sequence continues at coordinate 6,291 of CBDUVK010000020.1, read as the reverse complement.
CAGACCCAGTAAACTCATAGATATCGCCGAAATTGCGGGTGTAAATATTACCAGATATTTTACACATACTTTGTCTGCCAGCAATCCGATAAAAGGATTAAACAAGGACGGGATTTTTCTGATCACGTCTAAAAGTCCGGCCATCGATAGTGATAATCCGTGCTTACTGATTAACAGTGGCAACATCGGCGCCAGAAAGGCCGTATAGGTATCATGTAACAAATGGGCAAAAGAAATTGTTACAACTCTACCTGTTTGGAATTTTTTATCCATTTTAAAATTCTTCTAATTCACCTTTTTGATAAGCGTCAAAAGCTTCTTTAACACACAATTCACCGGCGCCGATATATATTTTCATACTAGCTTTTCCTAAAACTGAGGCGGCATTTCCGCCAGGACCATTTCCGGTGATTAATATATCAGGATTTAACTCAAATAATTTCTGGGCAGTTTGCGGGCCTGCACCGTGTGCTGCCTTTGCAATTTCGCGATTATCAAAAGAAGATAATGCGTCTTTTTCATCATCATAAACCAGAATATACTCGGTTCTGCCAAATCGCGGATCCATTTTGGAATCCCATTCAGTACCTTTGGTTGTGAATGCAATTTTCATTCTTAACTTCCTTCTGTTTTCGTTATTTTTTTTATTTTTTCCCAGCTTTCTGTCAGATTTTTCTGAAGATCATTATGACCGACTTCCACAACGGTCTGTCCATTAATCATCGCTTCAGTGAATACATCATCAAAGCAAAGGTTGGCAAGATGAATAATTTTCTCTTTGGTAAGAAACTTTTCAATTTCCAAAGTTACCTGTGGATTAAGATCAAATTTATTAATGATACAGCCGACCCGGATATGAAATTTCTTTACCAGTTGAAAAATTCGTTTTAAATCGTGAAAACCGGATAAGGTGGGTTCAGTGACCAACACCACGAAATTAGCACCGGAAAGTGAAGATATCACCGGGCACCCGATGCCCGGGGATCCATCTACTAAAACATATTCCTGATTCATCTCTTCTGCAATACGTTTTGCTTCCCTTTTAACCTGTGCAACCAGTTTTCCGGAATTTTCAGCGCCAATACCTAAGCGGGCATGTACCATAACATTTCCTACCCTGGTAGTAGAAATAAACCATTTCCCCACATTTTGATCTTCCATTGTGATGGCATCTGAAGGACATACTCTGGAACAATATCCGCAACCCTCACAATTCAGGGGTTCAACAACATACTGCCCGTTTTTAACAGATATTGCATCGAAGCGGCAGATTTCCACACATTGACCACAGTGGGTACATTTATCAGAATTGATTTCCGCTAGCTGGCCACTATAAAAATCCTCCGCTTTATTAAAATCGGGTTGCATGAGTAAATGCATATCAGCAGCATCCACATCACAATCTGCGAGTACAACATTTTGACCAGCTAAATAAGAAAACGATGCTGTAATAGATGTTTTCCCGGTACCACCCTTTCCGGAAATAACCACGATTTCTTTCATTGGCCACCTCCATCAAAAAAATCACGAAGGTATTTTTCAATGTAAACCAATTGTCGCCCTACTTCCGGAATCTTTTTATAGATCAATTCTCCGCGCGAATACAGTTCAGCGATGTGGCGGTCGTTAGGGATTTTGGCTAGGACAGGAATATTTTCTTGCCGACAGTATTCAAACACCTCATCATTACCGATACCATAACGATTAATGACAACTCCGAATTTCTTGTTCAATTCCCTCACAGTTTCAACTGCCAGTTTTAAATCATGTAAACCAAAAGGTGTCGGTTCGGTGACAAGGATGATAAAGTCAGAATCCTTTACCGCCTCGATCACCGGGCAAGAGGTTCCCGGCGGTGAATCGTAAATCTTGATGAAATCTTTTGAAAAGTATTCGTCAATATATTTTTTGGTTTGAGCAATCAGCGGGGTGGCTTGTTCCTGACCAATATCCAGCCTGCTTTCCACAAAGGACAAGTGACTGTTTTGAAAATGCCTTAATTCCCCCATTTTTTGAGGAATCATGGGTAAAGCGGAATCGGGACATAATTCTGAACAGGCATAACAACTATGACACAATTCAGGAAAAATCATAATTTCGCTGCCTAATTGCAGGACAGCGTGAAAATTGCAGACTTCCTGACATAATCTGCATAAGGAGCATTCGCCCTTCCATTTGGGTATCATTTTAAATTTATCTTCATAAAGAATCTGATCACCCTTAATAAAAAGTGCTGAATTAGGCTCTTCTACATCAAGATCAATTAATACAACTTTGTTGTTCTCCGCAAAATAGCTGGCCAAATTTGTTGAAAGAGTCGTTTTACCGGTCCCACCCTTCCCACTGGCAATGGTAATCTTCATAATAATACCATTTAATGGTCGCAGAGATTATCGCCAGTCTGCAACTGGCCATTCAAATATTGTTCAACCAGTTTTGATGGAGATTCAGCACCTACACCCATACAGACTTCGATATTATTCTGAGCGAATAGCTGTTGTGCTCTTTGGCCCATGCCGCCGGAAATGATAACACTGACGCCCTGCTGAGCCAGAAACCGGGGATACACGCCGGGCTGATGCACCGGGGGAGTAACATATCCCTCTCTCACTACTTTTTGATCTTCAGTTTCAATGATGGCAAATTCCTCACAATGACCGAAATGAGTACACAATTTTCCATTCTCTGTTGGGATAGCAAATAATTTTTTCATGAACATTTTCCTTTTATTTGTATAGTAACTCTTCTCTAACCAATGTATGCCCGCATTGGGGACATTTAATGGTTGTACATTTTACACCGCGCTGATGGGGCACTTTTTCGCCACATTTTGAGCAGACACAATAACCGCCGGGGCCCCAAGCACCTCCCCTGTTACGACCCCTACCACCCCCTTCTAAACCTTGTCCACCCTGACGGTTTCGATTTCTTCCATTACCATTCATCTTTTCTTTCCTTTGTTTATTTCCATTTTATGATGTTTAATATTTTCGATAAAACTTTGGGCAGTATCTTCCACATTCTCTGAACCACATTCAGGACAGTCAGCGGTATTTTCGCTATATGGACTTAACTGCTCATCACCGCAATCCTGGCAACGGCGAAGTGTATTTTGGAATTCAATATTCCCCCCCTCGACAACTAATTCCATTCCATCTATAATGGCTTTGGCGATTTTATGTCGTGCTTTTTCAATAAGCCGGGTAAATGTTGGTCTGGAAATCGCCATTTTTTCAGATGCCTCCAAATGTTCCATACTCTCATAATCAGCCAGACGTATCGCTTCGTATTCGTCAATAGTTATATTCTGTGTTTTTAACATTTTTCTGGGAATGCCGCTGGGCTTAAAATTTTTAAAATATGGTGGTTGATTAATACGTCGTTTTCGGTATGGTCTTCTCATATTACCCTCACTATTTGAACATAAGTTCAAATGACATTTAAAACATAATGAACTTATGTTCATAAATCAAACTGTTTTTTGAAAAATTATTTAATCCGACATGGTTAACCACTGATCACACAGATTGCAGGGAAATGTTGAAATAACAATGGATCCGGGGTTATAACCCATCCCCTCCTTCCCCCATCCTGATCAGATTAGGAAGCGGAATTAAAGGATATATAGTGTATTTTTGTTATTTAAAGTTTTGGAACATTTTTTAATTTTGTATATTATAGATAATGATTACTAAAAAATTTTTAAATTGATGATCAGACTTGTCTCAATATTTTTAATTATCAGTCATTTATCTCTTGCCGCAACCTTTATCAATGCTCATAACCATCCGATTGCCGAAGGTGAAAATGACCGATGTCCTGTGTATATTATTACTCACAGTTATCATGGTGATTTTGCTATTACTAATATCTGTTTTATTGAATATGTCCCCGAACAAATTGAATATCTGAAAATTATCAAGGAAGACCTATCCTACCATATTATATATTTACCAATAAACAACCGTGCGCCACCACTCTCTAATCAGATCTGACTCTCATCTTTAAAATTTTATCAGAAAATTATCTTCAGCTTTTCATGCCGAGAGATGGATCTTTGTCCCTTGACGAACTGCCGATGATGTTTAATTCCTGTAGTGCACCTGCTGTAGGAATTTCTTCGGAGCGCGAGGGTTGATATTTTCCACTACCTCATTTTTAGCAAGGGGGTATTAATGAAATTAATCTATTTTGTATTTATAATAATTTTAGTACAGGGATTAAATATTAGTTTTGGACAGGACCAAATCGCTGAAGAAGACGATTCATTGCAAACAATCATTAAAGATCTTGAAAAGCGGATCCAGGCACTTGAGGATCAGCAACAAGAGGATGAACTGGAGAGTTTGTTAAAAGAAGCAGAAAGCGCAACCCATGAGAAAAAGATAGCACCAAAGCAAAAAGTTTTTAAGAGCGGGCAGCGCTCTTTACAGGCAATTAATCCGGAAATAAGTGTTACCGGGGACATGTTTGGCCAGGCGATTTTTAATGATGCCGGGTTTATTAAAGATGCGCGTAGCGGGGCATATTTTCGAGTGGTTGGTCTGCATATCCAGAGCAATCTGGATCCGTTCAGTTTAACAAAAATTGCCATTGCATTTACCCCAAAAGGAGTAGGATTTGGTGAGGCCTATGTTACCTGGACAAATGCATTTGCAGATTTTTCCATAACTGCAGGAAAGTTCAGGCAGCAATTCGGTATCATCAACCGTTGGCATCTTCATTCTTTGGACCAGTTCGATTTCCCATTGGCCATGACAACCATATTAGGTGCTGTAGGTTTGAATCAAACCGGCTTCTCTATTGACTGGTTAATGCCCCCTCTGATAGCGCATGCAAACCTATTCACCTTGCAAATCACCAACGGGCAAAATGATCATCTTTTTTCCGGAAAGATTTTCAGCTTCCCGGCAGTATTAGGACATCTGAAAAATTATTATGATTTGAATACAAACACCTATCTTGAACTCGGGCTGACCGGTATGGTTGGATCAAACAATATCAGGGGATATACAGAGAATGATAGTCTGATTATGGAATCGAATCGTTTAACTAAATTGGCAGGCCTTGATCTGACTCTTTTCTGGGAGCCGATTGATCAGGCGCACTACCATTCATTCTTGTGGCGTTCAGAATTTTACTATGCAAGTAAGGATCTGGCTGATGATAATAATATTAAGGCCTGGGGTGTTTATTCCTACGTCGAATATAAGCTGCATGAACAGTGGAACATTGGCTTTCGATATGATCATACGCAACCGTTTGAAACCGATAATTCGGGAAAATATATTTATCAAATTGTTCCATATGTCACCTGGTGGGAAAGCCATTGGGTACGTTTACGTCTCCAATACAGTTATAAAAACGGTAATACCATTGATAAGGCTGATCAATTATTTCGTTTCCAGGTAACCTGGTCAGCCGGTCCCCACAAACACGAACGATATTAGTCCCGGAGGTTAATAATGAAAAAAATAATAAACATTGTATTAACCCTGTTTTTCGCATCTGTTCATATATTGTATGCCGGAGACCGTTTAAGAGTAGTCACAACCCTCAGTACCTACGCGGATATTGCTAAGAAAATCGGCCGGGACAAAGTCGAAGTTCAATATATCGTGCCCGGTAATCAGGATGCTCATTTTGTCCGTCCAAAACCCAGTTATGCGGTCATTATGAATGAGGCTGATATTTTTGTATCAACAGGTCTTGATTTGGAATTATGGGCGCCGTCTCTTGTCGATATGTCAAAAAATCCAAAAATCAGATCCGGACAAATCGGATACGTTGCTGCCAGTGCCGGTATCGATCTTTTAGATAAACCTGATATTCTTTCCCGAAGCGAAGGCGGATTACATATCTATGGCAACCCACATATCATAACAGGTCCTCTGAACTTTGCAGTAATTGCAGAAAATGTTGCGGTTGGTTTAGAAAAAAATGATCCCGGGAACAGTGACTATTATCGTAAAAATCTATCTTCCTTTAAAGATCAATTAAACCGATATATTTTTGGTGAAGACCTGCTAGGATTACTGGGTGGTGACTTGTTAACCAGACTGACTTTGAATGGGAACCTCATAGATTTTCTCTCTTCAAAATCTTATAAAGATAAAAAACTTATTGATTATCTAGGTGGCTGGATAAAAAAAGGAATGATTTTCAGAGATAAAAAAATTGTCTGCTATCATAAGAACTGGGTTTACTTTGAACAGATGTTTGGTGTAATCGTCGTCGGATATGTTGAACCAAAACCGGGAATACCACCTTCCCCGAAACATGTGGAAGAAT
>CBDUVK010000019.1:0-19805 GCA_965370645.1 uncultured bacterium | reverse complement strand
AGCTGCAATGAAAGAACCGCCTATCACTGCCAGATAAAAATCGACTCCAGCCCCGGGTTACCTTTCGTGAATATTCACGACTGCTACGAGAGTTACATTGATTCGATATATTTTTACTCTCATCTGTTCAGGAGCTATGAAAGCAAGGAGGATCATACCATTTTTACCGAATATATCTATAATCCTTCTACGAGCCAGATCGATATCCTGCTGGAAAAGAGAGAAGAAAACAGCACTACTGTTTTACTTGATTCCACAGTTCACTCGCCCAACAGGATGTTTGACAGTCTTTCCATGTTTTTTTTGGCGCGGGGTATGGTGCAAAACAGCGCCCTGGTTAATCTGTCCCTCTTTGTTTATAACAAATTTGAAAGTACGGATATTAACTTTACCGGGAGCAGAGATCAAATCAAAATTCACAGTAAAAAAATAAGTTGCTTTTTTCTGGCAGGTAAATTAAAATTCGTTGGAATCGCGGGGGTCAAAGATGATTTTAAGGGGTGGTTCAGCCCGGACAGTCAGAGTGTCCCCATTAAAGCATCTATGAAAGCTTTTATTGGAAGTGTAAAAATAGAATTACAACAATGGAAAAACTGGGAGAAGAGTATAGTCTATTTTGACAGATAATTAAATTTGGGAGGATTGGGAGATGAGGTTAACCAGGTATTTTATCAGTTCACCTTTGGTGGATAGCTGCATCATTTTCATACCTTTTTTTGTATTTTTGTATGTCACTCTCTATTTATGTACCGGAATTGCCCAGGTCATCATCACAGAGATTATGTTTGATGCGGATACCCTCGAACATCATAATGAATTCGTTGAGATTTATAATCAGGGGGATAATCCCATTGAACTGTTTGAATGGAAGCTGGGCGATGCCGTTGAGGTGGATCAGATTTTAGGCACCGGCCATGGGTTATCTCTGGCGCCTCAGCAGTATGCGGTTATTCTTGATCCGAGTTATTTCAATAATTCAACCATCTATGACAACCTGATCCCGGAAACTGCTCTTATTCTGACAATTGAAGACGCCAGTTTTGGCAGTTACGGGTGGTCGAACACTATACCGGAATCCGTGATATTGCTTAATCCGGCCGCTGATACGGTTCAGATATACACCTATTCAACGGGCAATTCACCCGGATATTCTGACGAAAAAATTGTTCTGAGTCCGGGAAATCAGGCCAGCAACTGGCAGAATTCCATCATTTTCAGAGGTACACCGGGCCAACAAAATTCAGTCAGCCCATTTACAACAGACATCGCTTTAGATTCAATATGGTTGAGTACCCGATATCCGCAATCAGGTTATTCCTTTCAGCTGTATGCACAATTTAAAAATGTGGGCTTGGATACGATAGACAATTTCAAAACACTGGTATTCTTCGATCATAATGAAAATGCTCTGCCCGATGCCGAAGAAATTGTCCATGATGAAGATGTTATCGTATATCTGCCAGCGAATGATGTACACGAAATGACCTGGGAAATGGTTGGATTGGAGATGGGAAAATATTTACTCGGGGTGCAATGTGTGATGGCGGGTGATGAAAACGGGAGTAACAATTTAGGTTTTATGTCGCTGGACATAGAGTCTTTAGAAAATCCAATAGTGATTAACGAAATCATGTTCAGTCCGGCAAGCGGCCAATCTGAATGGGTTGAATTGTATAATAAAAGTAGTCAGGATGTGGATCTGAGTCATTGGTCGTTCGCCGATAGTCGTGATACGACGACCATTACCCGCGAATCTCACATTTTGAGAGCAGGAAATTTTCTGATATTAAGCAAAGACTCTTCAGTTATTCATCAGTTTGGAATTTCTCCGGAAACAAATATTTCTATTTCCGGATTTCCCACCTTAAATAATGATTCTGATGATTTGAAATTACTCAGTCATTCCGGCAGGCTGATTGACCGCGTTGTATATTCAAGCGATTGGATGCGAAGGGAGGTAGAAAACGGAACTTCACTGGAACGAATTCATCCGCAGATATCCTCACTGCTGGCAGATAATTGGGCGGCATCCACAGATCCCGCCGGGGCTACTCCAGTAAGAATCAACTCTATCTATGTGAAAAAACCGACCCGTGAATCTCTGCTAAGCGTCCATCCCAATCCATTTTCTCCGGATGGAGATGGATTTGAGGATTTTACTATATTTGAGTATCGTTTACCCTTTCCTACCGGTTTTTTATCGATAGATATTTTTGACATAAAGGGACGAAAGATTAAACGATTGGCGGATTATCAAGCTGTGGGACAAAATGGCTATCTTGTCTGGGATGGAAGAGACGGCGATGGAAGAATAACCCGGATGGGTATCTATGTTATTTTAGTTCGGGTATTTGAGCCGAATGCTGACATATTTCGGGAATTTAAGAAAACGGTGGTATTGGTTAAAAAGGGCTAAACTGAGGGGTTCCTAAACCCTTTTGTTACAGGGCAATTTCCAAACCCTCCCTGGCGGCTCGACAGGAAATTGATTTTCCTGATTTCTTGAGGAGTTTCTGGCTTAACATCAGGATTTTGTCGATGGTCTCGTCATCGTGATCAGGATCGTGGTGAAATAAACAAAGTTGACCTGCTTCACTTTTAATCGCCAGGTCAACTGTATAGTTAAAGGGAGAATGTCCCCATGTTTTTCGCTGCTGGTATTCTTCAGGGAAGAATTGAGTATCATGAATGAGTATATCTGTTTTTCTGCAGAAATCAATTAGTTTGGCATCTTTGTTTTCCACAAAACTATCGAAAATCTTATCCAGTTTATTACTTTTAACCTCCGGAATTTCCTCTTCCCCGGCAGCATTGTCAGAATAAAACGGCTCATTGTCGCTAATATAGACTACACTTCTGCCACGATATGTGAACCTGTATCCTAACGCATATCCCGGATGGTTTAAATAAATGGTCTGGATTTCAACACCATCAATTTCGAATTTTTCTTCCCTTATCGACCGGAATTGCACGTCCGCTTTCATATCTTCGATGGTTATCGGGAAATAGGTGGGGTCCATTTGAAATGAGATAATGTCGGCAAGATTGATTGAGGTATCATCAGAGCCTGCTATCAGGAATGAATTTCTGTTATCATATGCGGGGCGAAAGAAGGGTAAACCCTGAATGTGGTCCCAATGGAAATGACTGATGAAGATGTACCCCTGAACCGGTTTATCTCTTTTCAGTAAGTTGTTGCCGAGTTCACGTATACCCGTCCCGGCATCCAGAATAAATAAGGGACCGTTTACAAACTGTAATTCCACACAGGATGTATTACCACCATATCGGAGCGTAGAGGCGCCCGGTGTCGGAATTGAGCCTCTCACTCCCCAAAATTTAATTTTGAAAGATTTCATTTCGATTGGAATCCAACAGACTCCTAATGGAATCCATCAGGACCTGAGAGCGGGTAGGTTTGGTCAAGAAAATGTCAGCTCCCAGCATAAAGGCCTTTCGGCGATCAGATTCGTATAATTTACCGGAATAAATGATAATCTTTACTTTTTGGGTATCCGGATTATCTTTAATCATTTTAAGCAGTTTTAGTCCGTCGAGTTCAGGCATCATGAGATCCAGAATCACTAAACGTGGTTTATCTTTTATGATAGTCTGGTAAGCAGATTCGCTATCGGTTGTGAAATTCGTTTTAAAACCTGATTGTTCAATCAGAAGTTTTATGATATTCGCCTGATCAAAATTATCATCGACTACAAAAATATCATAATCATTCTTAGCAGCAGATTTTAGGGCCTTTTTGGCAGTAATCTTTGATTTAGCAAGAGTCATTATAAGCTTCGAATTTATAGAAATCGAAAATGTTATAAAAAAAATTAAGGGCTTTGATATTAGCAGTGGGTGATAAATGTCACAGCGGAAACAGAGAAGTTTTCATACTAGCATAAATTATTTAAAAATTTCACCACAAAGTCACAAAGACACCAAGCATTGATAACTAAAAGTCTTATATCATCTGTTTCGAAGGCGCAAGATCCCGGGCCAAAAAGATCTTTTAAGTGCCAGAATAAGCATAAGCCTTTTTAATTGGTCAGTTGGTTGTAAACATTTTTAAATTTATGATTCTTCACAATAATGGATATCTATCTTTACAACCAAAAGAATTATATGTCACCCCTATGGGGTTTTGAGACTATTGTGGATATTTAATGCTATAAATATATCATCCCTAACGGGATTTTTAAACCTGTATCAGTTCCTATTTTTGAGACCAGGGAAACCTGAAACCAAAGAATTTAAATATGATTTATCATCATTTATGAAGTGATCCCGGTAGGGATCAAATATTTATAGAAAAAATCTCACAAATAAATTCAAACCCCGTTAGGGGTGACATATATAGATCTCCCATCCCAACAAATGCTTATTATGGTGAAGAATCAAATTAATTTCTAAAGTAAACTAAGTACAAAGAAATTATTACTTTAAAAAGAAATTTGATCTATTCAAATATGTTTTCTGATTGAATAATTTAAATATTAATTCTTCGTGTTTTAGTGTCCGTCAGATGCCGGATCATAATCTGGGTGGTTAGGACATTAATGTACTATTGATTGAAAATCTTTCTAAATTCCTTGATTTTGAGAAGACACTCATTCATAGTCTGCAAGATTGTATTATATTCCGGATCATCTGGCTTCAATTGTCTCAGCTTCTGCCTCAGATCATCGATCTGGCGTTGATAGCGGGTAATTTTTATTTTTTGGATACAGTCATTTAGATATCGATCGGGTTGTTCTATATCATGAAACAGTTCAGCACTCAAAAGACCGATCACGTTTTCATCATCCAGTGATGAAAAAAGCCAGTGAACCAGATCTTGTTTTTCACGTTCCACATTATCCCTAATCAGGGAAAAGACATTTTTAAAAGGAGCGTTTTGAAAATCATCATCCTCCAGCAACTTAAAAATAATGTTTTTTACCTCTTCAAAGTGATTTAACAGAAGGATTAAGACATCTTTTTCTGCGCTCCAGGCACCGGTTAAATGCAATGGAGACGCTTCTTCAGTCACAGTTTTCTGTTCTCTTTGTACATCTTTTCTTTTACGAGACCGGAAAATTTTTTGCTTCTTTTGAATCTGTTCCACCAGGGTGTTTTCCTGAATATTAAACTGTTGTGCAACTAAATTGGCGTAGAAGTTTTGTTTTAGGGGATCCTTATGAGCTACGATAGAGTCTATGAGTTCCTCTACAATCTTCGCCTTTTGTGATATGCCTTCACTTCCATGTAATTTTTGGAGTTGGCTGATTTTGAAATCAAAATAATCCGGGGCTTCATTTAGTAGGGAAAAGAAGGCGGATTTACCGTTTTTTCGAACATAGCTGTCAGGATCTTCATTTTCCGGTAAGATGAGTACACGAATGTCAAGGTTTTCCTGAAACAGATTCTGTCCCCCTCTGATTGCGGCCTGTATACCGGCTGAATCTGCATCGTAACATAGAACGATATTTTTAGTATATCGCCGAATAATTCTGGCGTGATCCTCGGTCAGTGCAGTTCCACTGGTGGCAACGACATTCTTAATATCATTCTGAAATAACTGTAAGTAATCCATATAACCTTCAACGAAAATTGCCAAATCTTCCTGCCTGATCCAATCCTTTGCATAGTACAATCCATACAGAATTTGACTCTTGTTGTAAATGGGTGATTCGGGGGAATTAAGATATTTCGGGGTATTAGGCTCATCAGACAGAGATCTGCCACCAAAAGCGACCACCCGCCCGGACAGATTGTGTATGGGAAATATCAGTCTGTTGCGGAATCGATCATATTTTTTCTTGGTATCTTTCTCACTCTGCAGGATGAGACCGGTTTTGATAAAGGGGTCTATTTTCATCTTCTTTTGATTGATTTCCTGGAATAACAGATCCCAGGCTTCCGGAATATATCCCAGCTTAAAGAATGAAATCGTCTCCTGTGAGATCTGGCGTTTTTCCAGATACTTCGAGATCCGGATTTCATCATCATTCAATTGTTGATGATAAAATTCAGCAGCAAACTGATTGGCACGATATAAGCGGTCATATTCAGAGGATTTTTCTTCATCTTTCTGGTATTTCGGTAATTCTATACCTGCTTCAGCTGCCAGTTTCTGAAATGCCTCCGGAAAAGTTATCTTCTCAAAGCGCATCAAAAAGTTGAAAACATTTCCCCCTGCACCGCATCCAAAACAATAGAAAATCTGCTTGTCGGGGCTTACTGAAAAGGAGGGTGTTTTCTCCGGATGAAAGGGACAGAGGGATTTGTAATTTTTGCCCTGTTTACGCAAATTTATATATCGCGAAATCAGTTCTACAATATCCACTGAATCTCGAATCCGGTCAATAATATGTTCAGGTACAGCGGGCATTTTATCGCTTAGGAATTACACTTATCTTGACTTAAATTTACTATTGTCTTAAATTTAAAGCTTATAAATTTTAAACATAATAATAAGGTGGTATTCCATGGAACAAAAAGATCAACCTCAAGCGCCACAGCAACAAATTAACATCGAATTGAGCCCTGAGCAAGGGGAGGGAATTTATTCAAATTTGGCCTTAATTACTCATTCACCTGCTGAGTTTGTTTTTGATTTTACACGGGTATTACCGGGAGTCCCAAAAACAAAGGTATATGCCAGAATTATCATGACACCACAACATGCAAAAGGTTTCATGAAAGCACTTGAGGAAAATATACAAAAATTTGAAGCGCAATATGGTGAAATTAAAATGCAAGGTATCCAGGGTGCAAATAAGCAATTCGGATTTAAAGCACCGGCCATCCCTGAGAAGTAATTTTAAGGCGTTTTAAAAAATACGAATTCATGAATCCAATTAAAGAAAATTTAAACCGCGTATTAGCTAAAATAGAGAAAGCAGCTATCAAAAGTGGCCGGGATCCCGCAGAAATTCAACTGGTAGCGGTGAGCAAAACCATAGCTCCGGAATTAATTAATCAGGGAATTGCGGCTGGTATTAAGATAATTGGTGAAAATAAAGTACAGGAAGCAAGGGCGAAGAAGGAATCAGTAAATCCGGTGATATGGCATATGGTGGGTCATTTACAAACCAATAAGGTAAAACATGCTGTTCAAATTTTTGACAAGATCCAGGCGGTGGATTCCTATCGTTTGGCAGAAGAGATAAATAAGCGCTGTGAACTTGAACAAAAAAGTATGCCGGTTCTGGTTGAAATAAATACCAGCGGGGAAATGTCCAAATTTGGTTGTGACCCGGATGAAGCAGCGGAATTGGTGTCAAAAATTAGCGAACTTGTGCATCTGAGGATTGAAGGACTGATGACCATCGGTTTGTTTACAGACCAGATGGAATTAGTTCGTCCCTGTTTTGTCAAATTGCGGGGAATTTTCGAGAAAATAAAAAGTATGCATCTAAATGGGGTTTCTATGGTACACCTTTCCATGGGGATGTCAGCGGATTATGAGGTGGCCATTGAAGAGGGAGCAACCATTGTCCGGATAGGTACTGCTATTTTCGGAGCACGTCAATATCAGAATTAAGATGAGTGGAATAAGCGACGATAATATTTGTTTAACATATCCTCGATAACAGAGGAGAGATGATATGAATTTAACACCGCTGGATATTCGTAAACAAGAATTCAGAAAGGCTTTACGTGGATTTGATCCTGATGAAGTGCAGGCCTTTTTAGATATGGTTGGTGCGGAATATGAACGGTTGCTTGAGAAAAACAAGCAGTTGGAGCATCGCTTAATTGAACTCGAGACCAAACTGAAAGATTACCAGGAGTCTGAAAAAAACCTCAGAGAGACACTTCTTAATGTTCAGGAAGTAAAAAAACAATCGGAAGAGAGTAGTCGCAAACAAGCCGATTTGGTAATCAAAGAATCTGAGCTCAAAGCACTTGAAATTATTGAAATAGCCCGCAAACAGGCGAGACAAATGCGCGACGAAGTAAGTATCCTGAAAACGCAAAAAGAATCTTTTATTAACCGTTTACGACATATATTAATTTCCCAGATTGAACTCATATCAGTTCTCGAGATTGATGATGCACTTCCTGAAGAGGCTTACAAATTTATGGAAAATGCCAAAACCCGGAAAAAGTTAGCGCTTAATTCGAAGTCTGTGTCCGAAGACAGCGAGGAACTTGAAGAGTTAGAAGAGATAACGGATATTGAATTTGCTGAGGATAAGGAGGAACCCAGATCTTCTAAAAAATCAAGGCAAAGTCAAAAAAACGAAAAGATGTCCAGTTCGGTAAAAGATCAGGAAAAGAGAGAACAAGCTGAATCAGCGGATGAAAAAGCTGAGGAAGATTCTACTGAAGTAACTGATATGCATGAAAAAGTAGACGATGAAATTAATGAATTTTTTAAAAAAGAGATTCAGATTGATGAACTGATGAAGGATATTCAAAAGAAGAACAAAAAATGAGGGTGGGTTTATGTTAAAAAATTACATACGACTGTTATCCGTGTTACTTGGGGCAATTTTATTTTCTCAGTGCAGCAGTAGCAGCAGCCTGACCTTCCAAAAAGCCAAACAGGAACAGTCTGCGAAAATATTTTACCAGGATGGGACTCAGGATAAAGGAATAATATTAAAAAAGGAAGGTAATACCCTTTTGTATGTCTCGGAAGCGAACCATGAACGCCAGACGGCAGATAATAGCACGATTCGACGTATGGAAAAACTGGAAGTGGTTTATGACTATCAGGCATACCCTATCAGTGAAGCAGAAATAGTAAAGGTTAAAAGTAATCGAAACACCTGGGGATACGCCATTGGTGGTGCGGTTATCGGTGGTGCAGCAGGACTAGCCGTTGGACTACCACTCTGGTATGCTGAAGTAGACCAGGTGCCCCCTTATTTTATTGCCGGCGCTGCCGCGGTAGCCGGGAGTATCTATTTTGCATTTAAAGGTCAGAACAAAGATCGGGAAAATGCCATCCGTCAGATCAGACTCACACGACTTTCAGAAGAGGAATTAGAAAAACAGGTAGCAGATGAAAAGAAAAAACTGGATGAACTTGAGAAGGAAAAGCAGAAAATCCAAGAACAATTGAAAGACAAGGAACAAGAATCCAAATAGTTTGTCAAAATTGAGTTAAAAAGTGACCGATTTAAAACAAAAAATTGAAGAGACGCTTCAATTCATCCGGCAACATACCAAATTGGAGCCGCAGGTTGGTATTGTACTGGGAACGGGATTGGGTGATCTGGTAACAGAAATTGAGATTGAGAGAGAACTCTCATATCAGGATATTCCTAATTTTCCGCTATCCACGGTAGAAACACATGCCGGAAAATTAATTACCGGTCATCTTTCCGGAAAACCCGTGGTCGCGATGCAAGGCCGTTTCCATTTCTACGAAGGGTATTCCATGAATCAAATTACCTTTCCTATTCGGGTAATGAAATTTATGGGTATAAACACTTTACTGATTTCCAATGCGGCAGGGGGTATGCATCCTGATTATCGTAAAGGTGACATGATGATCATGGAAGATCACATAAATTTACTGGGAGATAATCCCCTGATTGGACCCAACGATGATGAACTTGGTCCCAGATTTCCGGATATGTCGGAACCCTATAGCAAAGAACTGATCCAATTAGCCGAAAAAATTGCCCGGGATGAAAATATCAAAGTTCAGCGAGGTGTATTTATTGCTGTAACCGGCCCGAATTTAGAGACCCGGGCCGAATATCGTTTTCTCAGGTCAATCGGAGGAGATGTAGTAGGTATGTCAACGGTACCGGAGGTGATAGTGGCCAGACATATGGATCTTGATGTATTTGGTGTGTCAATTGTCACTGATGAATGCTTCCCGGATACACTTCAACCGGTAGACGTTCCGGATATCATAAAAACTGCTAATGAAGCCCAACCGCGTCTGACTCTGTTAATGAAACGCTTGGTGGAAAAATTGTAATGTATCATGGATTACTTCCAAAATTTCGGCCGCATCTTTGTTATCATAGGTATTATATTTCTGGTATTGGGAGTATTATTTATTTTCGGGAATAAAATCCCCTATTTTGGGCGACTGCCAGGTGACTTTGTAATTCAGAAAAAGAATTTTACTTTCTATTTTCCCATAACAACCTTAATCGTACTGAATTTATTGGTTTTACTGTTGATATATTTGTTTAAAAAGTAATGAGATGATATCGAGATGAAGTTTAAAGAGCGCACCGGAAAAGTACAGATTCCGGCCATCGAAGAGCAGATCCTTAAGTTTTGGGAATCCAGGTCTATTTTCCGGAAAAGTATGGAAAACAGAGCCAATTCACCACATTTTATTTTTTATGAAGGTCCACCCACTGCCAATGGGCGACCGGGTATTCACCACGTTATGAGTCGGACCATAAAGGATATCATCTGCCGTTATAAAACCATGCGAGGATTTTTTGTAAACCGCAAGGCAGGATGGGATACTCACGGACTTCCGGTAGAAATCGAAGTTGAAAAGATGCTGAATATTGAGGGGAAAGAGGGAATCGAGAAATATGGCGTCGGAAAATTCAATCAGAAATGTAAGCAAAGTGTATTTAATTATAAAAAAGAATGGGATGACCTAACCAAAAGAATTGGTTTTTGGCTTGACCTGGATAATCCTTATATCACCTTCCAGAATGATTATATTGAAACTGTATGGTGGATTTTAAAGAATTTTTATGATAGAAATTTAATTTACAAAGGCTTCAAAATACTGCCTTATTGCCCACGTTGTGAGACGCCTCTGTCCAGCCATGAAGTTTCTCAAGGTTACCGAGAGGTAAGAGATCCTTCGATATACATCAAATTTAAGATGCTTCAGGAATCGGATACCTATTTTTTGGTTTGGACGACTACTCCCTGGACGTTGATTTCGAATGTTGCCCTGGCAGTGCATCCGGATGTTGAGTATTTGAAAGTAGAATATAATGGAGAAAAACTACTCATTGCTGAACCCCGGGCTGCAGAGGTCCTGGGCACTGAATTCGAGATTCTGGAACGATTAAAAGGATGGCAGCTGGAGCATTGGAAATATGAACCACTCTTTACTTTTGTTGAACCTGAGCAGGAAGCATACTATGTTGTTCTGGGAGATTTCGTAACCACAGAGGATGGCACCGGCATCGTGCATACGGCACCGGCATTTGGGGAAGATGATTATGTCGTTGGTCAAAAATACAATCTTCCGGTGGTCAGACCTGTCGATCAAACCGGGGCATTTGAAGAAATTATCACGGATTATAAAGGTAAATTCGTGAAAGATGCAGATCCAGAGATCATTCTGGATCTGAAAAAAAGAAATTTATTATTCCGCAAGGAAATGGTTGACCATAGTTATCCGCACTGTTGGCGATGTGATTCACCATTACTCTATTATGCTCGTGATTCCTGGTTCATCAAAACCACTCAGTTTAAGGAAGCGATGCTAAAGAATAATGAGCAGATTTCATGGTATCCTCCGGAAGTTGGCGAAGGCAGATTCGGTGAATGGTTGAAAAATAATGTTGATTGGTCGCTTTCAAGAGATCGTTACTGGGGGACGCCTCTCAATATCTGGGTATGTGAGGAATGTGAGCATCAAATAGCGATTGGAGGCATTGAGGAATTGAAGCAAAAAGGGAAAAAGATACCACAAAATCTCGATCTTCATAAACCGTTTGTGGATGAAGTGATTATTCCCTGCGAAAAGTGCCAGAACGATATGCGCAGGGTACCGGAAGTTATTGATGTTTGGTTCGATTCCGGTAGTATGCCTTATGCACAATGGCATTACCCATTCGAGAACAAAGAACTCTTTGAGGCAAATTTTCCCGCCGATTTTATTTGTGAGGGAGTAGATCAGACCCGGGGATGGTTTTACTCACTCCTGGCTATTTCCACATTATTATTTGATAAGCCCGCTTTTAAGAATATCGTGGTTAATGAGCTGATATTGGATAAAGAAGGCCAAAAAATGAGTAAATCGAAGGGAAATGCAGTGGTCCCTGAAGAGATTATCTCCCGTTTTGGCGTCGATCCATTGCGCTGGTATTTTGTGACTGTCAGTGCCCCCTGGGTTCCGAAAAGATTTGATACCGAAGGAATTCTGGAAGTCTTTCGGAAATTTTTTGATACCTTGTTCAATACTTATGGTTTTTTTGCGCTCTATGCCAATATTGATAACTTCGATCCTGTCCAGGAAACCGTCCCTTTTTCGAAGCGCCCGGAGATTGATCGCTGGATACTTTCCCTCCTCTATACCACACTCACTCAGGTGACCGAGAAATTAGAGTCCTATGATACCACCCGTGCTGCCCGTATTATTTCTGATTTTCTGCTGGATGATGTTTCCAATTGGTATGTTCGAAGAAACCGCAGACGATTCTGGAAAGGGGAGATCAGTGAGGATAAGCTTTCCGCCTTTCAGACTCTCTACGAGGTCATAATAGTGATCACAAAGATGATTGCGCCTCTGGCTCCCTTTGTTGCTGAAGAAATTTATCAGAATTTGCGTACTGACCAGATGCCGGAGTCGGTTCATCTGTCGGATTTCCCGGTTGTGACCGAGGAGATGAAGGCATGTCAGGATACTGATCTTGAAAACCGGATGCAAATCGCTCAGCAGGTTGTGAGTATTGCCCGTTCCCTGCGCAACAATGTAAGATTAAAGGTGAGACAACCGCTTTCTGAAATTATTGTAGCGTCACCGAGTAAATCTGTTCGGGAAGCTGTCGCAGACTCAGGTGCTATTATTAAAGAAGAGATTAATGTCAAAAACATTATCACCATTGAAAAAAGCAGTGAAATTGTGGTTCGGAAAGTTAAACCTCATTTTAAAAAACTGGGACCAAAATTTGGCAAATTGATGAAGAAAGTGGCAGACATTCTGGTTAATCTAAATGAGAAAACAGTCAATCATCTGGAATCTGCAGGAGAAATTACTTTGGATGTGGAAGGTAGTCAGGTTCACATTCTAAGAGATGATGTTGAATTTCACGAGGAAATAAAAAAGGAAAATCTGGTAGTGGGGCGGGAAGGAAATATTCTGATTGCGTTAAACACCAATATTAATGAAGAACTGGAAATGGAAGGGATGGCCAGGGAGTTTGTGAATCGGATACAAAATTTACGAAAAGAAGCCGGTTTTGAGGTAACGGACAGAATAATTATTTCATATGATGCACCGGAAAAAATACGTAATGCAATCGACAAATTAACCGATTATATTATGTCTGAAACCCTTGCGGTGGAAATCATCTCTCCCACGGAGGGAGGAGATATCCAAAAGGAACTTGAAATTAACGGAATTAAAATGGTTGCTTCACTGAAGAAAAAAAAGTAAAGTTATATGTTTTAAACGGGGAGTAGATTATGAAAGCGGTAAAATTAGCATATTTTAAAAAACTGCTAATGGAAAAGCGAAAAGAGGTTCATGAGAGAATTGAACATTTGAGGGAGATAGCGATGGAAAATTCTGCCGCGACGGGCAGTGATTCCAGTTATTCATTTCATATGGCGGATCAGGGAACCGATGCCATGGAGAGAGAAAAGGCATTTCTGTTTCTTTCCCGGGAAGAGAAATATTTCCAGCAGATTGAACGATCGTTGACGGCCATAGAATTGAGTGAATATGGAATCTGCCGGGTATGTGGAAAAGAAATCGATGAGGAACGGTTGAAAGCAGTTCCCACAACCCGTATTTGTGTTCCTTGTAAGCAGGCTGAATCCCGGAGAAAATAGTTGCTTGATAAACTTTTTTCACGAAATCCACTCTTTAAATCCGTTTTTATAATAATAGCTATTGTGCTAATCCTGGACCAGATTACAAAATACCTGGCCAGGATTTTTTTACAACCCGTTTATAGTATACCCATAGTTGGTGATTTTTTCAGACTGACCTATGTTGAAAACCCCGGTATTGCCTTCGGTTTACGTATTGAAAATAAGGTGTTTTTCACCATTCTTTCAATTATCGCTGTAGTTGTCATATTTTATTATCTTTTCCTTTTAAAACAACATACTGTTCTGCGTTTTTCTTTCGCCCTCATTCTAGGAGGCGCTTTCGGAAACCTGGTCGACCGGTTATTATATGGTCGGGTGGTCGATTTTCTGGATTTTGATTTTTTTGATATCACTGTTTCGCCCTTTTCTTTCCTTTTTTTTGATTTTGGCGGTTATCAAATGAATCGCTGGCCGGTATTTAACGTTGCCGATATTGCCGTGACGGTTGGCATGATTCTGATCATTGTAAATGCCATATTCAGCCGAAAACAGTTCCAAAAAGAAATCCCAAATGAATCCCCCCAGGAAAATTGAAATTACTGTCCGCGAAGACGAAGATGGATTGCGCATTGATAAACTACTTCATCAACGCCTTGAACAGTATTCCCGGACCTACTATCAAAGACTGATTAAACAACATACTGTGTGGTTGGATGATCAGTTTGTAAAGGTTGCGGATAAAGTGTCAGCGGGACAATTCATTCGACTGATAATTCCGGAACCGGAAAAGGTCGAAATAAGTCCGGAAAAAATTCCCCTTAAGATTATTTACGAAGACTCTGATATGATTGTGATCGATAAGACGCCGGGATTAGTGGTCCATCCCGGTGCCGGAATCAGATCGGGAACTTTGGTGAATGCTTTACTATATCATTGTAAGGATCTGTCTGGTGTTGGCGGGCGTTTGAGACCCGGTATTGTCCATCGCCTGGATAAAAATACTTCCGGTTTGATAGTCGCAGCTAAAAACGATGTCGCGCATCTCAATTTATCCAGGCAGTTGATGGACAAAACCATGATTCGGACCTATCACGCCCTGGTATGGCATCATCTTTCAGAGGGTGAGGGATTTATAGAAACATTCTTAGCGAGAAGTAAAAGGAACAGGACAATTTTTGTTGTAGCCAGTTCCGGAAAAAAAGCAATCACACACTATAAAATCATGAAATATTTTGATTTTTTATCATGGGTGGAACTTCGTCTGCAGACCGGTCGGACTCATCAGATCCGAAGTCAGCTGAACTATCTTCACCATCCGGTATTCGGGGATCCGGAATACAATGGACGTTCAAGCCAATTCGGCCAGTTAGGAAAACAGGGCAGGCGTATTTTAGCTAAAAAATTGCTCAACATTATCTCCCGCCAGGCATTACATGCGCGTCAACTTTCATTACGGCACCCGGTAGATCAACGGGAGATGGTATTTGAATCTGATTACCCGAAAGATATGCAAACGGTTTTGCAAACCCTTGAAAAAAATGCTGTTTAAAGCTTGAATAATTCATATATTTAAAAATTACATAATTGTATTGATCTAAATTTGAGGTATGGAGGAATAGATGTTACACAAATTCGTCATCACATCTTTGATTATATTATCTTTCACTTTAAGTGGACTATCACAGGAATTAGAACTGCTGACTCCCCAGGTGATGGATATGGGGATAGTTACCCAGGATTCAGTGGTGCATAGTGTCATTCAATTCAGGAATTCCGGGGAGCTTCCTTTGAAAATTAAGCGGGTTCAGACTAGTTGTGGCTGCACTGCAGCGGAACTGAATCAACTGGATTATCAACCGGGGGAAAGCGGGGAAATTGAAATTCAATTTAATACTAAAGGATTTTCGGGGGTTGTTCGGAAATACATCACTATCTACCTCGAGGATGGTTCGCCTTCCAGTAGCAGGGTCGTTTTACAGGCAAATATAAAAACAAATATTGAAATTAAACCTGCCTACCTGGATTTACAGAACATTGATATAAAGAGTGAGGAAAATGGCCGATCGTTTCTGGTTACGAATAATTTTAATGAACCGCTGGTTATCAAGGAAATTTTGACCAATATAGAAAATCTGGAAATTTCTTATAAACAAATCACCTTAAATCCCGGCGCATCCGAAGAGATTACGATTACCTACAAACCGATGCGAGTGGGCCGAAGTGATGGATATATTGATCTTAAAATTGAAAATCCTGTTGAAACAGTTAAACGCATTCCGGTATTTATATATGTAAAAAAGTCAGATCAGGGTTAATGGTTGACTTTTGAGCTGTTATGGAAATTCTACCTCTGTTCACCAGACAAAGCTTTCTGCGGATCAGTGCAATAATTTTCGCCTCATTGGTTTTAGGTCTGATTTATAACCAGCTCCATCCGCATGGCCTGCATTGGCGCTTCCTTTTTAGTCCGGCACTAAGTGATGGCAATTCTCAGAAAAATCCCTTTACAGTCATCTCCGCTGATTCAGCTTTTGTATTAATGAACCGGGGAGATGTGATTTTTATTGATACTCGTGAGGCTGAGGATTTTCAATTGGATCACATCAGTGGTGCTATAAATGTTCCCATAGATATTTTTCTCACTGCCTCCGATAACATCAATCTGCCAGGAGATGAAACTCTAATCCTATTGTACGATCAGGAAGGGAATATTGAAAAATTAGCGTTATCGGCGTCTGTCTTGAAAATTGCACAAAAAAAGCGATTGTATATCCTGTATGGTGGATATTTATCCTGGTTAAACAGGGGATTCCCTCTGGAACAGGGATTGAATCATGATTAGGAAAAATGAAATTCTAATTAAAATATTCAGGATTATTCTGGGAATTGTCTTCCTTTATTCGGCATATTCAAAGTTAAAAAATCCTTTGGTATTTTCTGAATCTATTTACAATTATCAGATTCTGGGGATGGTTCTTTCGGCTTGGGCGGCAGTTTTGGTGCCTGTGTTAGAGGGAATTGTGGGAGTGGGGTTGATAACTGGTCTGTGGTTACGCGAGTCATTAATCCTGACCGCGGCCTTATATATGGTTTTCGATTTGATGATACTTCAAGCCATGATCAGAGGTTTGGATATTGACTGTGGCTGTTTCAGTCCCGGCGACAGTGGCCCGATCGACATCTATAAAATCATGCAGAATGTTATTCTTACAGCCATGGCTTTCTGGGCTCTGTTTCAGAACCAGCGTCTGACCACACCTAAATTAAAACAAAGCCAATAGCCGGATAAGGTTCATTTCAGCATATCACGCAATACTGTGTGAAGTATACCGCCATTTTCATAATAGACCACATCAACAGCTGTATCTAATCTTGACAGTACCTGAAAGGTCTTTTTTGTTCCATCCTCGCTTATGGCAGTCACTGTGAGTTTCTGTCGTGGATTTAAACCTTCTTCAATACCTGTGATATTAAATAACTCTCTTCCGGAGAGGCCCAAACTCTGATAATTTTCACCCGCTAAAAATTGTAATGGTAATACACCCATACCGACCAGATTACTGCGGTGTATTCGCTCAAAGCTTTCCGCGATTACAGCTTTTACACCCAGCAAATATGTGCCTTTTGCTGCCCAATCGCGGGAACTCCCGGTCCCATATTCTTTTCCGGCAATGACAATAAGTGCTATGTTTTGTTTTTTATATTCCATAGCGGCATCATAGATAGCCTTCTGCTCACCTGTGGGAAAATATTGTGTGTAACCCCCTTCAACATCATCCAGCAATCTGTTTTTGATGCGGATATTAGCGAAGGTTCCGCGCATCATCACCTCATG
Organism: uncultured bacterium; assembly: GCA_965370645.1. Classification (GTDB taxonomy): domain Bacteria; phylum Calditrichota; class Calditrichia; order RBG-13-44-9; family RBG-13-44-9; genus RQOF01. The sequence continues at coordinate 2,275 of CBDUVK010000019.1, read as the reverse complement.
ATTTCCCCTCCGCGATCCGTATGAGTTAAAATCTTTAACCTCAACACCCTGGGCAATCAGATATTGACCGGCCGGGCTTTTAGGCTGAATGCTTCCGGCGGGTGAGATATGATCGGTTGTGACTGAATCTTCCAGTAATGCCAGCACCCGGGCTTCATGTATATTTGTCAGTTCAGGTTTTTCCAATGTGATACTTGAGAAGAAAGGTGGGTTTTTAATATAAGTCGATTGGGATTCCCACTGGTATAATTTTCCACCTTCTATATCCATACGCTTCCAATTATCATCACCTTCGAATACCTGGCTGTACTTATCTTTAAACATTTGCGGATCCAATGAGGTTTTAAGTGTTTTCGAAATTTCATCCTGATCTGGCCAGATCTCCCGCATAAACACGGGTTTTCCATCCCCGCTAAAACCAAGCGGTTCATTGTCAAGATCAATATCCACCCGACCGGCGAGGGCATAGACAACCACCAGTGGTGGAGATGCCAGGTAATTGGCGCGCACTGCGGCGTGAATCCTGCCTTCAAAATTTCTGTTACCACTACAAACAGATGCTGCGATTATATCTTCCTCTCTGATTACCTGCTCCACTTTTTGCGGCAGGGGTCCACTATTTCCAATGCAGGTAGTGCACCCGTAACCGACCAGAGCGAATCTCTGTTTTTCCAGGCTCTCCAACAGGCCCGCCTTTTCCAGATAATCGGTAACGACCCGACTACCGGGCGCTAAGCTTGTTTTTACCCATGGTTTGGTCATTAAACCCTTCTCCAGTGCCTTTTTCGCTACCAATCCTGCGGCGATCATGACCGATGGATTGGAGGTATTAGTGCAACTGGTGATGGCAGCAATGACGACCGAACCGTGGTTTAAATTTTCCTGAATCTGTTTCAGATCATTTTGTTGTTGAGGGTCTTGTTTTAATGTTTCCTTTGTGTCAACCGGTCGAGATTTATTAAAGATGTCTTTAAGAGCCGAGTAAAACATGGGTTGCATCTCAGTGAGGGCTATCCGGTCCTGGGGACGTTTGGGGCCTGCCAAACTCGGTTCAACGGTGGATAGATCAAGCTCAAGTACGGTATGATATTCCGGATCCGGCGTGGAATCGGTTCTAAACAGACCCTGTTCCTTTGAATAGGTTTCAACCAGAGCTACCTGGGAGGAATCCCTGGAAGAAAGTTTCAGATAGTCAAGCAATACTTGATCAATGGGAAAGAATCCCATGGTTGCGCCATACTCGGGAGACATATTGGCCAGGGTTGCACGATCCGGCAGAGTAAGATTGGCTAATCCGGCACCAAAATATTCTACAAATTTACCTACAACCCCAAAATTACGGAGCATTTCGGTTATCGTCAAAACTAAATCTGTTGCAGTTGCTCCATTCGGAAGGGCTCCGTGGAGTTTAACGCCAATGACCTCTGGTAAAACCATATAATAAGGTTGACCCAGCATTACCGCTTCCGCTTCTATACCGCCGACTCCCCAACCCAGGATGCTCAGACCATTGATCATGGTAGTATGTGAATCTGTGCCGACCAGGGTATCGGGATAAATAACCTCAACATGATCATGTTCGGTTTTCATGACCACCTGACCAAGATATTCCAGGTTAACCTGATGGACAATTCCGGTTCCGGGAGGAACAACCCTGAAATTTTGAAAGCTTTTCTGTGCCCATTTGAGAAGTTTATACCTTTCGCCGTTCCTTTCATATTCTTTCCGGACATTAATTTTGTAGGCTTCCGGAGTTCCAAAGGCGTCCACCTGTACAGAATGGTCTATGACCAAATCTGAAGGGACAATAGGATTGATCCGATCAGCATCTCCTCCCAGGGTTTTCACCGCATCCCTCATGGCGGCAAGGTCCACCACTGCAGGTACCCCGGTGAAATCCTGCAGGATGACTCTTGCCGGCATAAAAGGAATTTCCTGCGGTTTTACTTTTTTTGGATTATAGGTAGCCACTTTATTTATGTCTTCAGCATGCACCAATTTACCATCTTCATTTCTTAACATATTTTCCAGTAAAATTCTAATTGAGAAAGGGAGCTTGTCTAAAAATGTTTGACTGGATTTTTCGAGTTGAGGGAGACTGAAATAATTAAGCTGTTTGTCCCCAAATCTAAGTTCTTTTAAGGTTTGAAAGCTGTTCTTAAAAATGGATGCCATGAATACTCCTTTCTCAGAAATCAATTTTAGGCAAATTTTGTAAGCATTTACTACAGTTGAGTTATAAAAATAATGAAACTTACTTAGCTAAACAATTTAT
>CBDUVK010000018.1:0-19927 GCA_965370645.1 uncultured bacterium | reverse complement strand
ATGAGATTTCAAAATTCAGTAATATTATACATTAAATCCTAAGTTGAAGTGAGAATGTTAGCTAATAATTATCAATTGAGTTTGATTACAACCTTGTTTAATCTTTTCTATCCCCAGTCTGTTTAGTACTCCAGATTCAATTTCTTTATCCCCAATTTTTATACAAAAAAGTTATTTTTATAACTCTTCTGTCGAAAATAATATTACAGAAACTTAATGCTAAACATATCATGGAAAACGGAAGGAAATTTCTAAAATATTTCAATATTTAATTAAATCAAGGGTGGTCATGAATGGAACTGAATATTACTAAAGACAATTCAAAACTCCTCATTGAAATTATCGGAGCGGTTGATAATGAAAGCGCAGATGATTTAAAAAATCATTTTCAGGAAATAATTGAACAGGATTTCAATGAAGCGGTCTTTAACCTTCAACTCGTTCCTTTTATTACCAGTTCAGGAATTGGGAAATTATTAGTCTTTTACAAAAATACCGCCGCAATGGGAAAAAAAATGAGAATTCAGGGAATAAGTGAAAATCTCCTCGATTTGTTTAAGTCAATTAAATTAGATAAACTTTTTCCTATTGAATAGCATACCATTGGTACCCGATGAATAAAACGACTGAAAATCTTTTGATTGTGGATGATGAACAGTTGATAATTCAATTATTGCAGGATTATTTTGTTGAATTAGGTTTCGGAGTTGAGGTTGCTTACAGTGCAGAAGAAGCTCTTGAAAAATTGAATGATGGGGTGGTTTTCGACCTGGTTATATCTGATATCAACCTTCCTGGAAAATCCGGTATTGATTTGCTCAAAATTATTGGGGAGTTGAAGGAAAATTTACCGGTTGTACTTCTTACTGGATTAAAAACACTGGACAATGCGATATCTGCTGTACAGAGTGGAGCAGCAGATTATATCACCAAACCATTTGAACTAAAATCTGTGCAACAGATAGTTGATAGAATTCTAAAAAAACAGCACAGGATTCACTGGAAGGAGCAGATTTTTGAGCATATTACATATATAAAAAATTCTTTCACATTTAAAACAAGCGAACTGGATCCCGGAATATTATCAAAAGAATTAGCTTCGATCCTGAATAAAATTTGCTTTGCCAGTCAAGCCGAAATAGGTCAGTATGAACTCGCTTTTACGGAAATATTAGTAAATGCCCAGGAGCATGGTAATCTGGAATTGCCATCTCAAAAAAAGGATAGTGATCTGTTCAAAAAAACTGAATTTGATGAACTACGGGATAAACGGATCAAAGATTCTGAATATGGAGATCGAACGATAGATGTCATTTTTGAAGCAGATACTGACCTGTTTAATTTCACAGTGCGAGATCAAGGGCCAGGCTTTGATTGGAATGACTACATTGGGAAAGCACATCGCCTGAAACGGGTGAATACAGAGATTTTTGGGCGTGGATTTAAAATAATCCAACACATCAGTGATGAAGTCCATTTCAATGACAAGGGAAATATCATCACTATAGTCAAGAACAAACCGCAGAAAGCATAAAAAACGGTTCTTATGTCGGATTTAAAATTAAAAAAGCGATGGATAAGATATCTGGATAAGGATAATACTCCCACTCTTATTGTCGATGAAGAAGGTGAGATTCTATTCTTTAATGAGCCTGTTAGAAACGGATTGAATTCATTTTGTCCGGAACAATATTCCGGTGAGAATATTTCCTTCCCAACGAGAGTATCAAAGCAATTGATCAATTCTAAATTCAGTAATATCATACCAGGTCTGGATAGTAAGGACTTCCCATGTCAAATCTCCCCACTGCAGTCTTTTGAGAACGGGGGAAAACAACTGTTTTTAGTAAGATTTAATACCACAGAAGCAGTGGAAAGATATCTTCATTACCTGGATACGATCAACAAGATATCAAGCAAGAGTTATAGATATAAGAGAATTCACACGTTAGCCAGATTTGTGGTAAATGAATTATATAATGAAGAATATAATTTTTTCCATGTCGGATTATTTCTGATAGATTATTTTTCCAACGAAAATCGTGTAAAATTAATTGCAGTTGCCGGGGAATCTCGCGATATATTTAAAAAATATTGTGCACAAAAATATATTCAATCTACCAAAATCGGAGTTATTGGTAAAGTCTTTGAAAGTGGAAAAACGTTGGTTCTCCAAGATACCAGTAAAGTAGATTATTATTACTCCACGCCCTATTTCAGGGGTCAGTCGGAGATTTGCACACCTATTCTAATTTCGAATGAAATTGTTGGTGTGGTTAATATTGAATCCCGTGAGAAAGTAAATTTTGATGATGCAGATGCGCTTTTTTTGGAAAGCGTAGCTGATATTTTTGCAGCAAATTTATCCAGAATCAACACAACAGAAGAAATTTCAAAAAAGAATACAAAACTACGAAAATATCTTCAGGAGCTAAAAACGGCGAAAGAGGCGTTAGAATTACAATCTGTTGACTTGAAAAGATCTCTGGTGAAAGGCAATAAGGTTCAGAAACTGATTAAAAAGCAGAATGAATTGATGCAAAACAAACTTCAGATGGGTGCTGAGCTTCAAAAATCACTACTTCCTCGAACCTTACCAGAACTCGCCGGACTCCATTTCAGCTCCAAATACCTGCCCAATTATCAGTTGGGTGGTGATTTCTTCGATGTAAGCATTATTGATGATCAACATGTTGCAATTCTTATTGCAGATGTCTCTGGTCATGGTGTATCAGCAGCTATGATTGCTGCCATGTTTAAAGCATTCTTTAACAATTACCGCCGCTCCACTCTTTCGCCAGCAACCATTATGAGTGAACTCAATAAAGAATTTTGCTCAATTATTACTACCGGAGACTATATAACCGCATTTCTATTGATACTTGATTTAAACAATTATCAAATTAGATATTGTAATGCCGGGCATCCTTTCCCACTTTTATATAAAGCTCGTTTGAAAAGTATTGAAGAACTCGATTCTGAAGGATTTTTTATAGGAATATTTTGCGATCAGGAATTTAAAGAAAAAAGTACCCGATTGACTTCGGGCGATAAAATATTATTTTATACAGATGGTGCAATAGACATAAAAAATGAAAATAATAGACTTTATGGCCGAAAAAGTTTGAAAAAATATTTCAAGAAAATCACTGAAAGTGGGTTGCGAAATCAGAGCACACTAAATTCTATTTTCCACCATCTTAAAAGTTTTGCTTTAAATTCCGCCTTTGATGACGATATGACCCTATTATTATTAGAACGAACCGATTATTAGATCTATGAGATATTTCACAGTCATGTATGTCTTAAAGTCATAAATCCCTTGATTTACTATTGCATGCTGATTTATTTTACTGTTTCCTATTGGAGTAGATACCATGCCAAATGTCGGAATACTTATTGTCGATGATGATTATGCATCCCGGTTGCTGATCTCAAAAATACTTGAAAAAGAAAAATATGATCTTGTTCAGGCCTCAAACGGATTTGATGCCCTTACTCAACTTCGCAAGAAATCTTATGATTTGATGATATCCGATTTGAGAATGGAGGGCATGAATGGGATAGAACTTCTTCAGAAGGCGCGCCAAATTCATCCCACATTGGCAGTGATCATACTCACTGGCCATGCTTCCATGCAGACTGCAATTGATGCGGTACGGTTAGGAGCCATTGACTACCTGATGAAGCCAATCAATTCAGACGAATTACTTATTCGAGTTAAGAAAGCTATTGAAAGGGTGCAACTTGAGAAAAGACTATCTGAAATTGAACGGCAGATGACATATAGTGCTACCGTGACAACAGCCAATCATGAAATAAATCAGCCACTCACGGTAATTCTCTCGGGCGTTGATATGATTAAGATGGAATTTGAGAGGATTGGTAATCCTGATGAAAAGGTACTCAAATATCTGAATTTGATTGAAAAATCAAGTTTGCGCATCGCCAGCATTCTAAGAAACTTGCGGGAAATCAGGTCTCCGGTTATTCATAAAATTCCGCATGGAATGCGAATGGTTGACTTGAAACCAGAGAAAAAAGGAAAGCAGTTTAGAGATAAATACATTCTCTTGGTTGAAGACGAGGAGCAAATACGAATTCTGGTTCAGGATATGCTTGAAAGTGCGGGCTATAAAGTAATTTTATCATCAAATGCAGAAGAGGGAATCGAAATCTATAAAGGACAGAAAGATGTTATTGATCTGATTTTACTCGATTATTTTCTGCCTGATGGCAGCGGACTCGATGTCTTGAGAAAAATAAAAGAAATCGATTCTTCAACTAAAATACTAATAACTTCGGGTTTTGAATTACATGATGATATTGAAACAGCAATTGAGGAAGGCGCCGTCGGTTTCATCAGTAAACCATTCAATAGAGAACAAATTATTAATATGATTCAACAGATCATTGCCTGATTATTTATCATAGAGACTACCTTGCAAATCTTGAATTCTATCGACACTCAGATCTTTATTATTCTAAACCAGTACATAGCGAATCCCTTTCTGGATGTCGTGATGCCAGTGATTACTAACTTAAACTACTGGCGAATTCCTATCGTTATTATTTGGATTTATTTAATGATAAAGGGTGGGAGACGAGGAAGAGTCGCCGCTCTTTTACTGATTCCGGTCCTCGCCCTGAGTGATCAAATGTCATCCTCAGTTTTAAAGCCACTGTTCGGAAGGGTCCGGCCCTGCCATGTTCTTGATCATGTGCGATTATTGGTCGGATGTGGTGGCAAATTGTCTTTTCCATCTTCTCATGCCACCAATATTAGCGCTGTGACAATTCTGTTTGGATATTTTTACCGGAAGGGGACTATCTGGTTTATTAGTATAGCCGTTCTGGTTGGTTTCTCCAGGATTTATGTGGGTGTTCACTATCCCGGTGATGTTCTATTTGGATTTATGGTTGGCAGCAGCCTGTCAATTCTAATCATATTTCTTTACAAGAAAATGACATTGAAATTTCCAGCAATTGACTATAAGAATTCTGATGATGCTGAATTGACCGGTTGATTTTTTCAGAATTATTAAGCGAAATGAAAATTAAATTTATAAGGCATAATGGATTTAAAATTCGTGGTAAACCGAATTAAAAACAACATCAAAAGTAACATCATTCCCGGAATAATTGTAGTTGTTCCCCTTGTAATTACTATCATCGTACTGAAATGGCTAATAAACTTTTTTGATGATCTGGTTCAACCGCTAACTGAGAACTACATTCATATCTACATCCCGGGTCTGGGACTGGTCGTTAGTCTTGTTTTTATCTATTTTGTCGGTCTATTGACTAAAAACTTCTTTGGAAATAAACTATTACAGCTTGGTGAGTGGGTTGTTAACCGTATACCGGTGGCGAAAACAGTATACTCATCGGTGAAGCAGATCATAACCTCTCTCACTGTCCGGGATGATAAAAAATCAGCCAAGGTGGTTTTGATCGAATATCCATCCAGGGGAATTTATTCTCTCGGTTTGTTCAATGGTGAAACCCGGGATACTAAAAAGAATCTGAAGATGGGAAGTGTATTGATCATCACCTCAATTAACCCTACCTCAGGTTTTACAGTTCTTGTTCCGTTTTCTGAGATACGTATAACGGATTTAGCTGTTGAACAATTGATGAAATTTGTGGTTTCCGGGGGGATTGTAGTTCCAGAAATGTTCCAATCAGAGGCTATCAAAAATAACGATCAAACAACAGAAGAAAACTAATATGCTGCAATATTATTATTTGTGTGATTAATTCTTAAACTTTGTTTTTAGGACAAGTAAATTATTCTGATCATTTTTTATTATTCGTCGAATTAATTCCTCAAAAGTCACATGTCCCTCCAGTTCATGCACTCCGGTTCTCTCCCAGTAATAAATGGGTATATTATTAATAAATTTTAAGATTTTTTCCTTTTGTACCAAATAGTGCTGCATAAGATCCAACAGCGACAATTGATATAGATTTCTCATAATCTTTAAATTTTCTATTCGGATAGCGGGTAGGTATGGATGTTCCTGGTTAATAATTTTTTTCAGGCGCATCTCCAAAATATCTTCTTCGATGACAGTTAAATTACCAAAAAAATCTTTTAATTCATGATTTTTTATTACTGAATCAGTTTTCTGATTTCGTGGGAGCATTCTGAATAAAATCTGAAAATCTTTCAGACTTTTTTCTACATTTTGTATTAAACTCATTCGATGGGTCTCGTTCATACTACTTCCCTTGAGGTAACTATTACCAATATAAGCAAAAAATATACTATAAAAAAAATGATTTTCGTCACATTTACAATTTATTTGCTAATTCCAACTATATAATTTTTTACACTGGTCTTTCGCATGATTTTTTATTATTTATGAACCGGGGCGGATACTCGCATATGTATCGGCAGGTAAAATATTACACATCTTTTATTCTTGCTATAGATTTCAATATCCCACTTCACCGGAAAATGAGAGAATCAAATATTGCCAGAAAAATATTGAAATTATGAGGAAGAGCTCTTTATTATATTTTTACTGAAAATTCAGGAAAATACCGGTTGCAAATGAATAACATGAAAGATTAAATTTTAACGATTGAATTAACTTAAACAGATTAACGGAGTCCTATTTTTGTCTTCTTTTGTTCATTTACATAATCATACCCACTTCAGTTTACTGGACGGGGCCATTGAGCCAACTAAATTGATAAAACGGGCTGCGGAGATGAAATTCGAAAGCCTGGCTATCACAGATCACGGAAATATGTTTGGGGTACTGGATTTCTATTTAGAAGCGAAAAAAGCTGGTATAAAACCTATCATCGGGATGGAAGCCTACATTGCACCGGGATCCAGATTAGAAAAAAAATCCGCCGGAAGAGGGATGAAGCAGAATTCATATCATCTCGTGTTGATTGCTAAAAACAATACCGGTTATAAAAATCTCATGAAATTATCCAGTCTGGCATATACCGAAGGATTTTATTACAGACCCCGTATTGACAAGGAAATTTTAAAGAAATACAGTGAAGGTCTCATTGCCACTACCGCTTGCATGAAAGGAGAAGTATTTTACAAACTTAATTATGTGAGCCGGGAAGAGGGAATTAAAGCAATTGAAGATTACCTGGATATTTTTGGTGATGATTTTTATTTGGAACTTCAGAATCATCAGATTCCCGAAGAAGAGGGTTATGATAAAATTTACAAAATCGGGAAAGAGATGGGTGTCCCCTTAATTGCTACCAATGATGTTCACTATTTAGAAAAGGGGCACCACACCTCTCACGATGTCTTGTTATGTATTCAATCCGGAAAAAATGTGCACGATCAAAATCGCATGCGCTATAATACTGAAGAACTCTATCTAAAAAATATAGATGAGATGCACAAAGCTTTTCCAGGAAAAACGGATGCATTGGAAAGAACCATAGAAATTGCTGATAAATGTAATGTGGAATTGGAGACAGGTAAGATATTGCTTCCGCAATTTCCCCTTCCCAAGGAACATGTCAGTTTGAGTTTAGATGATTATTTAGAAATGGTTGCGGAAGAAGGTGCGAAAAAACTCTACCAGGATTTTTCCCCGGACGTAGAAAAGCGTTTGAAGTATGAGTTAGATATCATTCGGAAGACTGGCTATGCGGGTTATTTTTTAATTGTAAAAGATTTTATCGATTTTGCCAAATCTAAAGATATTCCGGTTGGATTAGGCCGGGGATCAGTTGCTGGTAGTTTGGTGGCATATGCCACAGGGATCACCCAGGTGGATCCTCTCAGATATGACCTACTCTTTGAACGGTTTCTGAATCCCGAAAGAGTAAACATGCCCGATATTGACATTGACTTCTGCTATGAGAAGAGGGAAGACGTTATCGAGTATGTGAGACAGAAGTATGGCGAGAAAAATGTTGCCCAAATTATTACTTTTGGGACTATGGCTTCCAAAGGTGTTATCAGGGATGTTGCCCGTGCGCTCGGCATTGAATATTCCAAGGCAGATTCACTGGCAAAGCTTATTCCGGTATTCCAGGGAAAGCCGATGCCCCTGGAGGAAGCGCTGAAGACTATTCCGGATTTGAAATCATTGTCTCAAAAAGACGATGACCAATTTCATGAATTAATGAAACATGCAACGGTTTTAGAAGGCCTCGCCCGCCACGCATCTATCCATGCTGCAGGTATTATCATCGCCCCGGACGATATCACTAATTTTGTACCATTATACCAAACAGAAGAAAAAGGGCAGAAGATTATTGCAACCCAGTTCAGCAAGAATGGGTGTGAAACGATCGGATTGTTGAAAATGGATTTTCTTGGATTGCGTACTCTTACTGTTCTGGATCATACAGTCAAGATGTTAAAAAAGAGAGAGATATCCATTGATCTCAACAACTTGCCTCTTGATGATCAGGTAACTTATGAGATATTTTGCGAGGGAAATACAGTTGGAATCTTTCAGTTCGAAAGTAGTGGCATGCAGGAATATTTAAGAAAATTACAACCTAATCGCATTGAAGATCTCATCGCTATGAATGCTCTGTACAGACCGGGCCCCATGGAAAATATTGACACCTTCATTGCCCGCAAACATGGTCGGGAAAAAATCAAATATTTACTTCCCCAGTTAGAATCTATATTAAAGGAAACCTACGGTATCATCGTGTATCAGGAACAGGTTATGCGAGTCGCTTCCGATCTGGCCGGTTTTCCACTCAGTAAAGCCGATAATCTACGCCGAGCCATGGGGAAGAAAAAGAAGAGTGTCATGGAAAAATTGAAAACAGAATTTCTTGAGGGTTGTCAAAAAAATGGCATAAAACTCAAGACCGCAGAAGCTGTTTTTAAGCTGATTTTAAAATTCGCCAGTTACGGATTTAACAAGTCTCATTCCGCAGCCTATGCGTTACTTGCATTCCAGACCGCCTATCTGAAACGTCATTATCCTTCGGAATTCATGGCCGCCACCCTCTATTCAGAGATAAATGATTCAGCCCGGATAGCTGTTCTCATCGAGGAATGTAGACGGATGGGTATAAATATATTACCACCTGATATTAATATTTCATCAAATGCTTTCGAGGTGACTGAACAAGGAGAGATCAGTTTTGCACTCTCTGCGATAAAAAATATTGGGAAATCTGCAATTAAATCTATCATCCAGGCCAGGCAGGAAAATGGCTCATTTTCCAATATTTTTCAGATGTTACAATATGTTGATTTACGCGCTGTAAATAAAAAAACTCTGGAAGCACTCGTTCAAGCAGGAGCCCTTGATAACCTGGAAGGAAACCGTTCCCAGAATTATGCCGCAATAGAATCTGTCATCAATTTTGCTCAAAAATATCAAAGCCAGGCGAATAACAAATCCCAAATAAGCTTATTTGAGATTATTTCTAATGAGAATCCTGATGACGATCAATTGCATGTTTCCTATCCACCTCTGCCTGATGTTCCCGACTGGCCATTGCAGGAAACGTTGCAACGGGAAAAAGATCTACTTGGATTTTATATCAGCGGTCATCCACTCGATAAATATCAAAAAGAACAACAGTATTTTAGCAACCTGGATTGGAAAGAATTATCAAATTATAAAGAAAAAAAAGAAGTACAAACCGGGGCCATATTAACTCAGATTAAAACTCATCTCGACAGGAAAGGTAATATCATGGCCTTCATCACCCTGGAAGATAAATTTAATTCATTTGAAGGGGTGGTATTTTCATCCATATATGAGAAATATAGTAATTATTTAACTAAAGGTGAGATGGTTTTTGTGCGGGGGAAGGTAAGCGAAACCAGCGAAAATTCATTTCGCATGCTTTGCGACGAAATTATTCCCATTTCCGAAGTATGGCACCGCTTTTCAAACGGCTTGCATCTAATTATAAATCCTCAGAATTTAAAAGAAGAGGCGATTGAGAAATTACAAAATCTCATTCAAAAGTATCCGGGGGATATGCCATTGTTCTTTGAAATGAGGGCTAACGGGAATGTTGATGGATTGATTATGCGATCAAAAAAATTTCAGGTTATATTAACGGATGAATTTCTTCAAGAATTAAAAAAAATTATCGGGGAAGATAACGTTCAGATAAAATAAGGTTTTTTTATCTACTATGAGAGCCGTTATTCAAAGGGTAAACCAGGCATCAGTTGAGGTTGATCAACAAATTGTAGGAAAGATTCAGAAAGGTGTCGTTATTCTGCTGGCAGTTACCCATGAAGATAACGAGGAAGATGCTGTTTACTTATCTCAAAAAATAAGTAACTTGAGAATCTTCGAGGACCGTGACGGTAAAATGAATCTAAGTCTAAAGGAAATAAAGGGTGAGGCTTTGGCAATATCACAATTCACATTATATGCCAATACACGTAAGGGGAGGAGACCAAGTTTCATTGAAGCAGCATTGCCTGACAAAGCGAATTCACTGTATGAATATTTTATAAAATGCCTTAAAGAACAAGATATATATGTTTCCCAAGGTGTGTTTGGCGCCATGATGTCTGTTCAGATTGTTAATTATGGTCCGGTAACAATTATCCTGAATAGTGAGGACCGATTCAAATCGCGGAACTAATTAAATGGAGTAAAAAATGCCAGAAGGACGCTCATCCTCGCTCTTGAAAAAGATCTTTACTGTAAAGAATCTTTTTATCGCTCTGATTCTATTATTTAGTTTTATAATCATAACCTTACTCATGGATTTTCTTATCATGCCCTGGTATACAAAACTTGGTGAAGAGTATGAATTGCCTGATGTGACAGACCGAAAAATTGAGGAGGCGATGCAAATTCTGGAGGCGGCGGATTTTAAACCTCTGGTTCAGGATTCGGTGTATGATGAACAGTTCTCACCGGGATCGGTAATTCAGCAAAATCCAGTACCTTTTTCACTGGTTAAAAAGGGGAGAAGGGTATATCTGATTGTCAGTATTGGAGAAAAACCGCGATATGTTCCACAATTGATAGGACTCACGCCTCAGGATGCGGAGTTTAGACTAAAAGAGCAGGCGCTAAAACTAAATCAGGTGTTCTATGAATTTTCGGATTTTTATCCCAGAGGGGTTGTAATTAATCAATCTATTCCAGCAGGAAGGCAAGTGAAGAGGAACAAGAGGGTAAATATTACTGTAAGCCTGGGTGTGGCACCCACATCGCTGGAAGTACCCAATTTACTGGGCAAAAGTCTGGATACCGCTGAAAAAGAATTGGAGGCTATTGATGTTCGTATTGGAATGGTAAAATTTGCATATCGTCCTAAACTTGTTCCTGGAACTATATTACGCCAGTCAATCTCTCCGGGAACCAGAGCCACCAATGTGGACTCTTTGAATCTGTTGGTGAGCACAGATCAACCTCCACCCGAAAAGTTAATAGAGGATACCCTTATTCAAAGTCCGGAGCCAAACAATGAAGAATGATTATCAGATATTACCCTCGATTTTGGCAGCAGATTCAGGCAAGATGATTGAGGAAGCCCAGACAGTGGACATTCCGGAAGTCGAATATCTTCATATTGATGTTATGGATGGTCATTTTGTACCAAATCTGACCATGGGTCCGAACATTGTCAGGTCGTTGAAGAAACACACCCGCTTTAAACTGGATGTACACCTGATGATCACCAATGCACCTGAGATGATCGCTGAATTTGCTGATGCAGGTGCGGATATCATTACGATTCATCAGGAGGCTGTAACACACTTACATCGTGAAATTTATCAAATTAAGAATCTCGGTTTAAAGGCGGGGGTGAGTCTGAATCCGGCGACGCCGGTGGAGACTCTAAAATGGATTATTTCGGATATAGACCTCCTTTTGATTATGAGTGTAAATCCGGGGTTTGGGGGACAAAGATACATTCCGCAAATCACCCAAAAATTAAAGCAGATGTCGATTATTAAAGAGGATAAAGGGGCAAATTTTATCATTGAAGTGGACGGAGGTATTGATCCGGACACGGTTGGCCCGGCGTATGAGAGTGGCGCCCGGTATTTTGTCGCAGGCAGTGCCATATTTAATAAAAAGGACCGTCACCGGGCCATTCAGGATATCAGAAAGAGCGTTGAGGATCGAAGGAGTAGTCCGGGAACCTACCAGGTTTAATCTATTCCGATTGAGATTAAATAATGAATCACTATTTTTATATCCGGAAGGGAATTCACCTTGTATCCGGTTATATGATTATCTGGATATCCAGATATGATAATATTGCAATTTACTTACTGGGGCTGTGGGTATTGACCGCATTGCTGCTTGATATTCTCAGGAACTATATCATACGGTGGAATATACTGTTCTTCAGAATATTTGGAAAATATCTTAAACCTGCAGAAAAACATGGAAGATTAACCGGCGCATCCACGTTGTGGTTGGGTCTATATCTCCTGTATCTGATATTTCCAAAAGATGTTTTTTATCCCGTGGCATTTGTGATGGTATTTTCAGATGCACTGGCTGCTCTTTTTGGTAAAAATTTAGCTTTCTATACCTTCCCGAATGGTAAAACGATTGGCGGCTCGATGATATTTATTTTCAGCACAGTACTAATCTTCCGGTACGCAAATATTCCATTGATTCTAGCCTTTCCGATTGCTATTATATTAAGTGGTGTTGAATTCTTTTGGCGGGGGAGTCTGGAAAATCTTGCGATTGGATTTGGAGGGGCTTTATCTCTATCGATATTAAAAATTCTCTAAAGATTTTTTTACATTCGGAAACAATTTATTATTAGCAGGGTTGAATGTTTAAATTATTCGGAAAAATGTAATGTTTTATAGATTTTCTCTGTTTCTGAATTTATTATTAATGACAGGCAGCTTCCTCATGCTTCGGGCGGATGGTCTTAATTTTCGCAAATATGCTGGCGAATTCCTTGAGATTGGTGCAGATGCACGCGCTCAGGCAATGGGAGGGGCTTTTACAGCGGTCCAGGGTGGCGTGAGTTCCTCTTACTACAATCCTGCCGGTATTATCAATATTCAAGGTACCCAAATATCATTTATGCATACCCAACAGATGATCGCTTCCGTTAACTATGATTTTCTGGCCGGAGGATTCAAACAGAAAGATAAACGGGTTATTGTATTAAGTCTGGTACGCCTGGGGATTGATAATATCAAAGATAGTCGGAATGCACAGAGGATAATTTCCCAAACCGGTGATTGGAATCTGGATTGGAGCCGGATTGAAGATTTTAATGCATCGGATTATATATTTACCATTTCTGCAGCCCAAAAATGGAGAGAAAGTTGGACCTGGGGAGCTAATTTAAAGTTAATCAGGAGAAATCTGGCAGATTATAATGCAAACGGTATTGGAATTGATCTTGGGATACAAAAACAGTTGTTCAAGAATGCCCTAATAGGTCTAAATCTTAGAAATATAACAACCACCCTAATCTCCTGGAATACCGGTGAAAAAGAACTGGTGACCCCATCCATATATCTGGGCGGAGGATATATCTGGGAAATCAGCAGGTTTAATAGTACCTTTTACCCGGTATTTGACCTGATTTTCAGGGCAGAGAACCGTAATAAGAGCACCACCGCTAATCTGGGAAGATTCAGTTTTGATTATGCTGCAGGATTAGAATATGCTTATCATCAGGTGTTATTTCTCAGGGGGGGTATAGATGAAATTGAGCGGCTTAATTTAGGGATCGGTATCCAGATTCCCCATATCAGAATCGATTATACATTTACCAATTATGATAATGAATTAGGAAATAGCCATCGAATCGGGTTGGTCATTACCTTATAACACCATTTTTCATCTCAAATATATTTTGTTTTCGGGGGTCTGTACAGACTAAATCCCCGTTATTTTTATTATAAATACATCTCATTGTTATGAAAATTACCAAACATTAGATTTTTTTAGAAGCATGAGAAAAGTATTCATCATATTTATTCTGGGAATCATTCATGCCGTTTTTGCTGATCTGGTGTCTGAACATCTTCCAACACATAAAACCTGTGGATTACCCCAATTAATCCAACAGGATGTGGCATCCCGAATGGATAAGATGAAGTTGAACGATCCAATCCAGTATCAAGTGCTCCTGCAGGAAAATGAACAACTCATTCGGTTTACTAAGATCAACCCAAGGCAGCAAATGTTCTGGGCCTACAATTTTACCACAGATGAATTTTATACTATTACAGCAACCTTACGAAAAAATGGTGAAATGGTGAAAATCTGGGTAGAAGATGAGAGCTGGAATAACAATTATGTTAACAATACGACCCTTGATGTGTTGTTAAGCAATCTTGAAGAGTTCAGTGGCAGCTGGAATATATTTCTTTCGGCTCACCTTCGATGATGCAGTTAACGGGAAACGATTAAGATCAAGCTACCAGAAAATAGTCATTTTAAATTAAACCATCCGGGGTCATTACTTCAATATTTTCCTGAATTTCAATTCTTTGCGAATGATCATGGGATCACTAGCAGCAATCCCATTAATCCCAAACTGTCTTGCAACTTCAACATTTTCAGGAGTATCATCAATAAATACGCAATCTTGGCCCTGGACTCCCAACGACGATAAAATGTTTTTAAACACTGAAGAATCAGGCTTATTTAAATTCATCTCAAATGAAAGGAAATAATGCGAGAATTCTTTCATGAAAGGTATGTCATGCACTACCTTCTGCCAATGCCAGGGATCGGTATTTGAACAGACAACCAGTGAATATGATGATTTCAACTCTTCAATTATCTCTTTAATGCCTTCCTTCGGTTCTCCAATAACCCGGTTCCATATCATATGAAAATTGTATTCATCCAATGAACAGGGATATTCATCCATCATAGCTTTAAAAAATTCTCCTGTTGAATAAACACCCTCCATAAATCCCAGATGCAAATCCGAGAGAAAGAATTTCCTCAGTTTGGCCTGTTTTATTCCACATGCTTCTTCAAAACCCTTCATAGCTAATTCGGGATGAATATGAATCAGTACATTTCCCAGATCGAAAATGATATGTGTCGCCATAGAATCCTCATAGAAAAACCAAATTACATATATTTGACGGGCATTGTTTAATTGAAAAATTATTAATTATCACGTCGGAGGTTTTCTTTTAGAAACTCAAATATCCAAGAAATTGCCAACGGAATATTTAAATTTTTACTTGCCTTTCATGGCATTTACTCTAATATTGTCGGCCAAAATCAGAGAGAATGAGAAAATGGAAAAAAAGATCAGCGAAGCACTTACTTTTGATGATGTACTCCTGGTTCCCGCCCATTCAAGAGTGGTTCCTGCTGAAACAGACGTAAAAACTAAACTGACTGGCAAAATTGATCTTAATATTCCCATCATTTCAGCTGCCATGGATACCGTCACTGAATCCCAGTTGGCGATTGCGCTGGCGCGGGAGGGCGGTATAGGGATCATACATAAAAACCTGAGTTCTACCGAGCAGGCGTCGCAAGTAGACCGTGTGAAGCGTTCCGAGAGTGGCATGATTATGGATCCGATCACACTAACTCCTGATCAGCCCATCCGTGAAGCACTTCGGGTTATGCAGCATTACCGCATCTCCGGTATTCCCCTGGTCAAAGGTCCCAAATTAGTGGGAATAATTACCAACCGGGATCTCCGTTTTGAAGAAGATCCGGAGCGCCCCATTTCAGATTTGATGACGTCTGAGAATTTAATAACCGCACCTGAAGGAACAACCCTGGAGGAAGCAAAACGGATTCTGCAAAAACACCGCATTGAGAAACTATTGGTCATCGATAAAAAAGGTTATCTAAAGGGTCTCATTACTGTTAAAGACATTCAGAAAAAAGCAAAATATCCTATCGCATGTAAGGATAAGCATGGCAGATTGCGAGTGGGAGCAGCTATTGGGGTTGGAGAAGCAGCCTTAGAAAGGTCAGAACATTTGGTGAATTCCCAGGTGGATGTGGTGGTTATCGATACGGCCCATGGTCACTCCCAAAAGGTTCTGGATACTGTTAGAGCATTTAAAAAGTTATTCCCCGCTATCGGTCTGATTGCCGGAAATATCGCTACTGAAGAAGCTGCTCGCGATTTAATCACAGCAGGCGTTGATGGCATTAAGGTAGGTATTGGACCCGGTTCCATTTGCACTACCCGGGTGGTTACCGGCGTAGGAGTTCCCCAGGTTACCGCGATCATGGAGGTCTATAAAATGGCCAGGGATG
Organism: uncultured bacterium; assembly: GCA_965370645.1. Classification (GTDB taxonomy): domain Bacteria; phylum Calditrichota; class Calditrichia; order RBG-13-44-9; family RBG-13-44-9; genus RQOF01. Next base: position 3,749 of record CBDUVK010000018.1, on the reverse strand, counting down.
CTAAAATTCCCATCATTGCTGATGGTGGAATAAAATTTACCGGTGACATACCCAAAGCCCTGGCAGCAGGTGCCGATACTGTGATGATTGGCAGTCTATTTGCGGGTACCAGCGAAAGTCCGGGTGAGACGATTCTGTGGGATGGTCGTCGTTATAAACAAATCAGAGGGATGGGATCCCTGGGGGCGATGATGCAGGGAAGCAAAGACCGTTATTTTCAGGATGAAATAACCGAGAAAGACAAGTTTGTGCCTGAAGGTATAGAAGGTAGAGTACCTTATCGTGGTCCGTTGAGTGAAACCGTATTTCAAATGGTTGGAGGTTTAAAATCTGCGCTTGGCTACACCGGCTGTAAAAATTTATCGCAATTAAAGAAAAAAGCCCGTTTTGTAAGAGTGAGTCTGGCAGGGTTGAGGGAAAATCATCCCCATGATGTGGAAATTACCAAGGAATCTCCCAATTATCGCATGCGATAAGGAGTAACTCGAGAAATATTAATATGTTAAAGAAAGTTGACCATATCGGTATAGCAGTATATTCAGTCGAAACCGTGAAAAAGATTTTTAAAAAAATCTTTGGGCTTACCCCGGTTTTTGAAGAAATCGTTGAAGATCAGCAGGTTAGGGTGGTGGGATTCAGGGTAGGGGAGTCCAATTTAGAATTTCTGGAACCAACCAGCCAAGAATCTCCAATCGCAAAATTTCTGGAAAAACGTGGAGAAGGAATACATCACGTCTCAATGGATGTCAGTGACATCAACTCGGCACTGAAAACTTTGAAATCTGCGGATATAAAGCTCATCGATGAAAGCCCACGGATCGGTGCTGAAGGCAAGAAAATAGCATTTGTTCACCCTAAAAGTATTTTCGGGATATTATTGGAACTTTCTGAGGAACTGAAAGATACTAACCACTCTCCGACCCGATAATTGTATTCAAATATGTCCTCTTTAATCCCCAAAAAAATTCTCATGCTGCTCCTATATTTAATGGGTGGGATTAGTCTCCTCCTCATTTTATACCTTGCATACACCTATCTCACAACACCCGATGTTAAAAAGTGGCAAAAGGAAAATCCCCAAAAAACAGCGTTTATGAGTTTTAGAGAGAGTGACCAGGATTACCTTAAACATCGCAAAAATAAAATTTTTAAATGGATATCTTACTCAGATATCCCGGAGATTTTAAAAAGGACAGTTATTGTTGCGGAGGATGCCTCCTTCTGGATACACGAAGGTGTTGACTGGTTTGAAATTCGGGAATCGATTAAAAAAACTATTGGGGAGCAATCATTCAGTCGGGGTGGCAGTACCATTACACAACAGCTCGCACGAAATCTATATTTATCTCCTGAAAAAACTATTAGTCGAAAAGTAAAGGAGTGGTTTATTGCCCGGGAGCTTGAAAAGCAGCTGAGAAAGAGCAGAATTCTGGAAATTTATTTAAATATTGCAGAATGGGGTTATAATATTTTTGGAATAAAAGCGGCCAGCCTGCACTATTTCAGAAAATTACCAGTTGAGCTTCAGCTGCATGAAATGGTAAGACTGGCTGCAGTTCTGCCAAATCCGTTAGAGATGGATCCCCGGATAGTATCCCGGTCGGTGCTCTGGCGAACTAAGGAGATTCTGAGACGACTAAGGATATATGAATTTATCGATGAAACAGAATACCAGATTGCACTCTCAAAAATTGAGGAATTAGCAGAAAACAATAAGTGAAACAAGCTTTGCTTTTATAATATTATTATTTTTGTAATTACATTATTATTAATAAGATAGCAGCCTTATAATAATAATCATGATATATTATTCACATTGCATTACGGTCAAATATTTGTTATTTTTGCACTTAATAAATCAAAACTAGGGTTATTATCTATATGAAATCACAGGATTATATCCAGCTGGAGGACCGTTATGGTGCCCATAATTATCATCCCGTCGATGTGGTGATTGATCGTGGTGAGGGTGTATGGGTTTGGGATGTTGAGAATAACAAATACATAGACTTTTTGTCAGCATATTCAGCTGTAAATCAGGGACATTGTCATCCCAAAATTATTCGTGCATTAACAGAGCAGGCTGGTAAATTAACCTTGACCTCGAGAGCATTCTATAACAGTGTTTTGGGAGAATATGAAAAATATATCACGGCCTATTTCGATTACGATAAAGTTCTTCCTATGAATACCGGGGTCGAAGGAGGTGAAACGGCGGTTAAATTGGCCAGGAAATGGGCCTATACAGTAAAAGGGATTCCGGATAACCAGGCAAAAATCATCTTTGCGGAGGGTAATTTCTGGGGTCGAACCTTAGCAGCTATCTCATCATCTACAGATCCTGAATGCAGAGATGGTTTTGGGCCATATATGCCGGGATACGTCATTATTCCTTATAACGATATTGAAGCGCTCGAGAAAGTGCTTGAGGATCCGCATGTGGCTGCTTTTATGATTGAACCGATTCAGGGTGAAGCGGGGGTGGTGGTACCCTATAAAGGATATTTGAAGGACTCTCAGGACTTATGCCGCTCTAAAAATGTTCTTTTGATCTGCGATGAGGTGCAAACCGGTCTGGGACGTACCGGAAAGATGCTGGCTTCGGATCACGAGGGTGTTAAACCTGACATATTAATCCTGGGGAAAGCGCTTTCAGGTGGTGTGATGCCCATTTCAGCTGTTCTTGCCCGTGATGAGATCATGTTGACGATTGAACCGGGCCAGCACGGATCTACTTTTGGTGGTAATCCACTGGCCGGAAAGGTTGCCATGGCAGCCCTGGAAGTTCTGCGGGAGGAGAAACTGTCGGAAAATGCCGAGAAACTGGGAACACTATTTAGAGAAAAAATGCAAAAAATTGCCGACAAGCATGGTCTGGTAACCCAGGTACGGGGCATGGGATTACTCAATGCTATTGTTATTAAGCCGACTCAATCCGGTAAAACTGCCTGGGATGTCTGTATTGAGCTGAAAAATAATGGATTACTTGCGAAACCAACCCATGAACATATAATTCGTTTCGCACCGCCGCTGGTAATCACTGAGGATGAAATAGAGTGGTCCTGTGACAGGATAGAAATGGTTTTGGGGAAGTTTAGTTAAGATATTTGTTTAGAAGAATAGTTGAAGCAGTAACAGTCAGTAGGTAATTGATTCAAATTCACATACATTATTAATATAATATATATTATGTAAACTAATGTTTGCGATTTCTCCCCTTCTGTATATAGATACCACTCATTCATAAATATTAACTTTTTTTTAATTATAAAACATCATAGTTTGTTTTTGTCAAAAAAACATTATGGAATACTCTATTCATAATTAATTAAATAATAAATAATAGCGGATCTCCTTTTCAAGTTAGGAACTTTCAAATTATGGTAGACAACGCGCACCTCATGTGCTTGTCCGGCAAGGATTTTATGACGGGCGTTGATCGACGGTCATTCCCAAAGGGATAACTTCGGCAAAAGCTCATTGTCTACCAGTTATAAAATTAAATACATAAAACAAAAATCATCGTTATTCTTCCGATTTCTATGCTGAAAAACGTATCGATCCAGCAATACAATGAATTTATGTAGTAACATCGGGATAACTGCAATATAAACAATAGGATACATGTATTTGTTTATATTTTGAATTATTAGAAGCTGAGATTGAATAATTATCCTAAACAACATAAATACAATAGGATATATAGTTACTTCGAAAAAAGGAATGAGAATGAAAAGGCTTTTATGGTT
>CBDUVK010000017.1:0-21099 GCA_965370645.1 uncultured bacterium | reverse complement strand
TTTCAAATCTGATCACAGCACCCTGGACCACCATGACGGTATTTACCGCGGTGCGTCTCGATCTTTTCTCGCTTTTGAAGGATAAGCATATGACTTCCGCCGAAATTGCTACAGAGACTGATACCCATCCTGATATTCTGGAAGCCTTTTTACGAGCCTGTGGAGCTATGGGATTTCTTAAACATGAGCAGGGTCGGTTTGGTAATACTGCATTTTCCGCGAAATATCTGGTGGAAGGTGAACCTTACTATGTGGGAGATCTTATTAAATTGCAGTATCATGAACTGGGTAATTGGGGAAACCTCTATAATATTCTCCTGAAGAATAAAGGGAAAGATGATTCAAAGGAAACCGTTCATACAATTTTTATCAAAGCTATGAATAACCTCGGCCAAATCGGGGAAGCTGAAGCTTTGACAGCTGCAGTGGATATGTCCAACTGCAAGCAAATGGCCGATTTCGGGGGTGGTTCGGGATTATATTCCATCGCCCTCTGTCAAAAGTATCCCCACCTTCGGGTAACGCTTGTTGATAAGAAAGAAACCCTGGAGGTGACCAGGAAGTTTCTGGCGGACACGTCAGTTAAATCAAGAATTATCTTGCAGGAAGCGGACATCGCTAGGGATATGTTAGAAGAGAAATATGATACAGTATTATTGTCAGACGTGGTTTACGATGCCAGGATTGCCAGAGCGGTTCTCAAAAATGCCTTTCATTGCCTGACTCCAGGGGGACAACTTATCATCCGGGGATACTACTCTGATCCGGGGGAAAATGATAGTTTGTTCAGTCGCCTTTTTGTTCTGCAGGAGATCGTATTCGATCCTGAGCGGGAAGTTTTAAGCATGTCTGGTTTAGCTGAATGTGTTGAAAAAAGCGGTTTTGATATCACCCACAGGGGTCAACTTACTGAGCGTTCCCAAATTCTCCTGGCGAAAAAAGAGTGAGTGGAAGAATTATTTCTGAAGAATTTTCCTGCTGAAGACGAATTAAGAGATGCAATAGTGCGAGATGCGAGAAATATTAAAATATTCAACGCTACTTATTTCTGGTTACTCCAGTACACTCTACGATAAAATTGCTATATAAGATGACTAAAAGATGGAGAGAAAGTATGAATACAAGAAGACTTCTATTCCTTATTACCATCGCAATTTATGGGTTATTTATTCAGTGCAAACCGCAGGAAAAAGACGTCTCTGTGGCCAAAAGAAACATTGTTTTGATAAATCCCAGTACCTGGAGTCTGAACTCCTTTTTATATCTGGTTAAGAATCAAATTGTAGATATCGAAGACGTCAGTTGGCAGGTGGTTTACGATTCAAAAAGCAGGGACCGATATGCGGGAGGCCAAAAGCTGCTTGAAAAATATCCTTCCCTGATGATTGACCTGGAAATAATCGAGGGAGAATTGAAACGGGAAAATCTCTTTCAGAAAAATAAATTTACAGGCGATTTTAATCGTATTTTTAAAGATAGTGATGGTATGCTGTTTTTCGGAGGTGCCGATATTCCACCGCGAGTTTATGGTGAAAAGACCATTCTGTTAACGGATATAGAAACTCCCCATCGTCATTTTTTTGAGCTTTCTCTGATTTTTCATCTGTTAGGCGGATATCAGAATGAAAATATGGTTCCGTTTTTACAGGAAAGGCCAGAGTATGTGGTTTACGGATTTTGCCTGGGAATGCAGACTATGAATGTGGCTACGGGTGGCAGCATGATTCAGGATATACCCAGCGAGGTTTATAATCTGGACTACTTTGAAGATATTTTAGATCTTGATCAGAATCAGATGCATAGAAACTATTGGGGTAACCTGTATGCCGAGGACAACCTAAGCAGTTATAAATTTCATCAGATAAAACTTTTACCGGACCGGTTTTTCGCTAAACAATTGAAGATGGAAGAGGATTTTCACCCCTTGGTTTACAGTAGTCATCACCAGGCACTGGAGAAGATCGGAAAAAATTTTGTGGTCGTAGCAACGTCCATGGATGGTAAAATTGTGGAAGCTATTCACCATAATACCTTTGCTAACGTTTTGGGGGTGCAGTTTCACCCGGAAAATTATCTGCTTTATAAATCGGATGAGATAAGTTATAAATTCTCTCCCGCGGATTCTGCTAGTCTCTCTGCCTATGAGATATTGGAGGAACATCATAGCCTGAAGTTTCACAGCAGCTATTGGCGTTATTTCAGCGGGTTGTTCTGATAAACAGAGTCTTTCGCTGGAAAGGAGTAAGGTGATAACACCTTGATCCTTAAATCCGTTCACTATTACTCAAAATAAGGAGATTATAATGTCTGATTTTAAAGGAAAAGGCGGTGGTATCTTTGCCGGTTCATCCATTGGTTTTGGAGCGGTTTTGGCCATTGTTATCTCATGGACTGCCAACAAAGCGTTTTTTTGGGCGCTCATCCATGGATTACTGGGATGGATTTACGTGGTCTATTATCTCATATTTAAAGATGGATGGACCTGGTTCTAACTGCATAATACGATATCACTTTTGAATGTCTGGATGTTGCAGATCGGATATTTAAAGGAAATGTTGTGATGAAGAAATTCTACCCAAAAAATTTTGAAGAGTGGCGTGAATGGCTTTCCCGCTTTCATGACAGTGAGATAGAAATCTGGTTGGTTTTTTATAAAAAAGAGACGGGTAAACCCTCGATTAACTACAATCAGGCTGTGGAAGAAGCGCTCTGTTTTGGCTGGATTGACAGTATCATTAAAAATATTGATGATGTCAGTTATGCCCGCAAATTTACACCCCGCAAGGAGAAAAGTGCCTGGTCTGCCAGTAATAAGCGGCGGGTGAAAAAACTGCTGGATGAAGGGAGAATGACTGACATTGGCCTGGCAAAAATTGAGGCCGCAAAGAAGTCTGGTTGGTGGGATAAAGATAACCGGCCGGATGTGTCTCCGGATATTCCGTCTGAATTTGAGCAGGCACTGATAAAAAACAGTAAAGCCAGGGCGAATTTTGAAGAATTGGCACTGAGCTACCGGAAACATTATATCCTCTGGATAGCCATGGCCAAACGAAAAGAGACCCGCGAGCGAAGAATTAAGGAATCTATTGCCCTGCTGGAAAAGGGAGAGAAATTAGGATTAAAGTAAGATGGTTTACTTAATCCGGAAGTGGACGAGTTGCTAAAATCTACTTCAGGTATGTACGGGGAGATTCGACGAACATTGAGATATCCTCTGAGAGTCATTTTGTAACCAGCGACGTCACTCAAATCACCATCGCTTTAAATAAAGGAACGAAAATTATATTTACCGGGAAATGAGCATGAAAAAATTTGAGTACAAATGTTTATTTATATTGGGCGGAGGAGAAAAAACGTCCCGCATCCTGAATGAGTATGGCAAAGACGGGTGGGAGCTGGTTTCAACCTGGTGGTGCTGGCATTACCTGGTGCGGCCTTTGGCCTAATTTGTTACAAAGAAAGATACTCTATGGAAATCAGGTTTGCCCGAACAGATTCTGAAATTATCAGCTGTTACGAGGTAATGCGGGAATTACGTCCTCATCTTTCCCGGAAGGAGTTTTGTTCACGGATAAGACAACAGGAGGAATCCGGTTATTACCTGGTATATCTGGCTGAGGATGAGAAGCCTCTGGCGGTAGCGGGATTTCGAATCAGCCGGAATCTGGCCTGGGGCAGTTTCTTATATGTCGATGATCTGGTTACCTCCTCTTCATATCGATCCCTGGGATATGGTTCAAAACTTTTATCCTGGTTGCTTGATTATGCTGTTCAACACGGCTGTGATCAGTTTCATCTTGACTCAGGAGTACAGCGGGTTGGGGCACATAAATTTTATCAAAGGGAAGGTCTTCAATTATCCAGCTATCATTTTCAAAAAGTGTTAAAGGGCAGCTCTTAAATTTATTTGTGATAGATTAAAACCTGAATGAAACGGGAATACTGATTAGATGGCAGAAAAACACTTTTTTGAGCAGCAGGAGTTCACCCGTTCATATTTAATCTCTTTTTTCAGAGAGTATATCCCTGATTTCGATCAGCTGAAGATCCTGGAAGTGGGATGCGGGGAAGGTGGTTTCCTGGATATCCTGGCTGACCTGGGTATGGATGCGGTTGGACTGGAACTGGAAGCGAGCCGGGTGGAGATTGCCCGGCAGAAAAATCCCCACCTCAATATTCAGATCGGAGATATTACAGATAAGAGAGTTGTAAAATCCCTGGGGGAAACCTATGACCTGATCGTCATGAGGGATGTAATTGAACATATCCCCGGGCGGCAGGCGTCTTTTGCCAATATGTATAAACTGCTTCGGGGAATGGGATATCTCTATATCACCTTTCCGCCTCGCTTTTCCGGTTTTGCAGGACATCAGCAAAATGGCAAGACTTTATTGCGTTTTGTTCCTTTTTTACATTTATTACCGGAGTTTTTACTTAGATTTCTACAGAAATCGTTTCACGAACGGCCGGAAGTGCTTCTGGCAGTCATCCAAAACTACAAGATTGGGCTGACTATACATTCCTTCGATAAAATCTTTCGGCAAGAGGGGTTCAGGTTAGTTAAAAGAGATCTTTATCTCTCTCGACCCATTTATAAAATCAGATTTGGAGTCCCTGCTCTGAAAATACCCAATATTCCAGTCTTACGAGAATTCCTGGCATTCGGATGTGAATGCCTGCTGGTAAAAGTACAAGAAGAGAGTGAGCCCTAAATTTATGAAAATGCGATGCTTTAGCTTCAAAAATATGAAAGTTTCCAGAAAAGTATAGTTTGCTGTGCACTTATAATCAATATGTGGCTTTAAATTGGAACTATGTGGATTCACATAAAGACAACCTCCCCCACGTTCCCCCCTAACTAAGGAGGGAAAAGACAGGGGGTGGTTGGTAAATGAAGAATTAAGATACACATTTACCGGAATATTCACTGATTTTTTCTGAAGGCCGATAATATTATTTGATAACGTTTTATTTTCTTGTTCTAAAGATGATTAACAATTATTTCGATGGATTATTTCCAGAGCAAAGTTGACACTAATGATTTATTAATTTAGACCAGGCAAAAATGGAACATCATTGTCCCCATTGTGGGTATCTTTTTAACGGAAAGGAATTACTGGGAAAGAATCAGCCGGTGTTCAAAAATTACCGTCTTTGTCCGCACTGTGAAACGCCCTTAATTATCGACCGGAAAACCCGCCATCGTCAAATAGTTCTGCTTATATTGACCATCGTTTTATTGGTTATCTTTTTCTTACCCTACAACACAGCAAAAATTGTGACCATGTTAGGTATAATTGCAATTCTGTTATATGTTTTTCGTGCCAATAAACAGATAAAATTTGAAATAAAAAATAATCAATAGCTCGAAAAAGAAAACTTTATCAATGACCGATGTCATTCTCTATATCGCCAGTAGTTTTGATGGCTATATTGACCGTGGAGACGGAAATATTGAATGGTTATCAAGGGTGGACAGCGAGTCGCGGGATTATGGTTATCAGAGTTTCTATGATTCAGTTGATGCACTTATTATGGGACGGAAAACCTATCAGCAGGTACTGGGTTTTGGGAAATGGCCATATTCTGGTAAACCATATTATGTAATAAGTCGAAATCTCAGGGAGAGCCAGCGCTCGGATGTAATCATCTCATCAGATGATCCCGCTACACTCTTGACTACCTTTTCAGAAAAGGGCCCTAAGCGAGTATGGCTGGTGGGTGGTGCTGATACCCTGAAAAGCTTTCTGAATCAAGAATTGGTTCATGAAATTATCGTTTCATTTATCCCTCTGCTTTTGGGAGATGGTATCCCTTTGTTTCAACCCGGAATTCCTGAAAGGAAACTCATCTTGCTTAGTACAGAGACTTTTCCCAATGGCCTTTTGCAAGTTCATTATCGTTTAGGAGACTGAGCAGTGAATGAAAAATTAGAAAAATCATTGAGCGAATCTCTGGAAACCAATCCGAACTTTTTACCTTATCTTCCTGAACTCCTGCAAGATTTATGGGAACTAGGGAGTTCTCCGGATAAGATTATTGAACTTATTCGACCTCTTGAACTGAATGCCGGAGATACCAGGGTTTTGGATCTTGGCTGTGGTAAGGGTGCGGTATCCATTTTACTGGTGAAGACTTTCGGTTTTCAGGCAATTGGTGTGGATGGGTGCCGACCTTTCCTCGATGAAGCCTGGCAAAAGGCCCGGGAACACCGGGTTGAATCTCTCTGTAATTTTATTCATGCTGATATCAAAGACTATATTCAGCAAGCCAGAGATTTTGATATTGTAATCTATGCTTCATTGGGTGGAATCCTGGGGAACATTACAGAGTATGTGGGAAAACTGCGAACGACCCTGCGGCAGGGTGGATTTATGGTGATAGATGATGGATTTCTGAAAGGCGCAACACTCCTTGATCGCCCTGGCTACGGTCATTATATGACTCATGCGGAGACATTGAAGCAGCTCACCTCTCACGGGGATTTTCTTGTCAGTGAAATCATAATTAAAGAAGAGGAAAACAGTGCTATTGATCAGGGTTACCTGAAAGTGATTAAAAAGCGCAGCATTGACTTGATAAAAAGGAATCCGAATTTGCGTGACGAGGTAAATGAATATATCAAAAATCAGGAAGTTGAATGTGAGGTTATCGAACAAAATTTACGAGGAGCAGTCTGGCTGATACGGAAAAAGTAGCAATTTTCATAAATTTGTTTTATATTTTCTTAAATCACTAAAATTTAAGGAGGCATTATGATGCAAAAAATGACGGTTGGTTTTATATTGCTCCTTTTTGTGGTGCTTGTTTCCAGCCTTTCTGCCCAGGTAGATGCGATGGTTGAGGTAACTGAAATGGTTTTCTGTACCGGAGTGGAAGATCGTGTTCCGGTCGGGGCTGATACCATGTTTTTGAATACGGTTGAATCTGTTTATTGTTTTACTAAAATTGCTGGTGTCTCTGATACCATGACTGTTTCGCATGTCTGGTATTATAATGATGATGAGATGGCCAGGGTTGAGCTGACCGTAGCTGGTGATCCCTGGAGAACCTGGAGTTCCAAACGTTTTGTTGAATCCTGGGGTGGAAAATGGCGCGTGGATGTGGTGACTCCGAACGGGGAAATTTTAAAAAGTGTGAATTTTATGGTCCAGTCAACTTCTCAATAACCGTATCCCGGAACAGTGGGTGAATTTTTGAGGCCACCGGAGATTGATCCGGTGGCTTTTTAATTTTAATGAATTTTATTAAAAGCATGCCGGGCCCTGGTAGCGAATTGCTGTACTTTTTCTTTCTCTTTAAATCCCAACCGGTTTTCAACGCCGGTATGAACATCGACTCCTGCTGGTCGAACGGTGTGAATTGCCCTTTCAATGTTATTGGGATGGAGTCCCCCGGCCAGGATCACCGGTTTTGGAGAAATTTGAACAATTTTGCGACTGATTTTCCAGTCATGAGTTTTTCCGGTAGCACCCGTTGCTCCGCTTAAGGGATCAAACGTATCTGTAATGTATGCCTTGACCCAGGGAGATAACATGTCAATCGACTTCTCTATTTCCATCCAACTGCTGTGACCGATGATAATGCTCTTAAAAATATCAATTTCAGGATTTTGTTCCCTTAAATTCCGCACCTCTTCTAACTGAATTTCACCATGCAGTTGAACAGTGTTCACGCCCAATTTATTACACAGTTCTATAATTTCTATTGCATTATTAAGGTAAGTAATAAGTACTGCTTGGCAACTTTCAGGTAGTTGTCTGATCATCCGGCCCGCTTCAGATTCGGTGATATCTTCCTGATGATGAGTTAGTCTGAATGGAAAACCGATATAATTCACACCACATGAAACCAGAAGATCGAGTTCGTTCTGATTACGAACCCCGGCGATCTGAATTACGTTTTTCATAAAAGATCATTAGTGTCCTGTTAATAATATATGATTAAGTTAAGACGGACCTTCAGAAAAAATAGCCAGAGATTCCGGTGTGTTGAGCGTTAGAAATTCTTATTTTTTGAGTCCCGACCGGTCACGCCGGTAGGCGAATGCTCCCTTTTATGCACCGATTGATGAGTTTCATCCTACATTATAATTACTTCCAGTCGTTCGTGGTATGAAAATCATCCAAGATTTTCAGAATAGTGAGGGGCACCGTTGTATTTGCAGATTTTTCCTGACAGTCTTAATCTTTTTGATTTTCTGGATCAAGGCGAAAGAACATTGATTCAAAATGTATTATATAAATTAATTTTGCAATAAAAATTAAAAGAACTTTGCTAGAATGGCTTGAAAAGTTTTGATTGTCACACTATATTGAATGAAGAAAAAATAAAGAGGATTAGTTGTGATAGAAGTAAAAAAAATAAAAACCGCAATACCACGAATAATAAGAGAGCCTAATCCCGAGTATGGAAAAAAAATCAACATAGGCTATCAAAGAACATGTGACTGCAAACCAAGTCATCTTAATTGCATGAGTGCAAAGGATTGGCTTAAAAGTCAAATTGGTGTTTGGCAATTTTTTTATGAAGGTCGGGATATTCGGGATAAAAATGTACATCCTGCCACATTTCCTATCTCATTATCTAAAAAAGTTTTAGAACTATTCACTCATGAGGGTGAGTTAATACTTGACCCATTTGCTGGTAGCGGAACAACACTTGTTGCTGCTCAGGATATAAATCGTAATGCAATTGGTTTCGATCTTCAAAAAAATTATATAGATTTATGTTCACAACGCCTTGTTCATGATAATTTTTTCAATCAAGCTCAGCAAATTGCAGTTCAAGATGATGCTCGAAATATTTCTAAATATATTGAACCAGAAACATTAAGTTTAATATGGACATCTCCACCCTATGCTAATTTACTAAATAGAAAAAGAAAAAATAAGTCTCGACGAAATCGTAAAAATGAGCAGTTTGGTAAGGTAGAACAATATTCACAAGACCCTAGGGATTTGGGTACAATGCCATTAGATAAGTATACCAGAGAGATGGGTGATATATTTGAAGGCTTACTTCCTCTTTTAAAACGAAAAGCTCATTGTGTTATAAATGTACCTGATATGTGGTGGGAAAATGAAAGAATCACAATTCATATTGCTTTGGTAGAGGAGTTTAGAAAACGTGGTTATGAGCTCAGAAATACCATTATTTGGGATAGAACAAATATTGTTAATCAGATTGGAATTTTCGGCTGGCCTAGCAATTATATCACTCTGAATTTGAATTGAGTAATTTTGAGTAGTACAATGGAAACAAAAAAGGAAATTGTTGAAATATGTAATCATTGTGGAAGAAGTGTAGAACTAGGTTCGGGTCTATTTGTTAACAGAGTACCTGATTTTAACGATATCGAATCTAGGATCGCAAATAACCTATTATATCCTGAAGGTGACTTCGTCTGCATTCTATGTGATCAAAAGAACTCTGATAGTTCTTACTATGTAGATTATAATGATGGATTCTATATCTGAAAAAACAATTGAAGACATCCTAAGTTCAGACAAATCTATTTTAGCAGAAATACTTTCACTTAATGCGAATGACTTGAGCTTAGTTGCTCGTCAAAAATTAATCGAATCGGGTAAGCTTGATTTGTTATACCTTCATAGAGATGAACTTCTACTGATTGAATTGAAAATTGTAAACTTCTATAGAGACATAATCGGTCAAATTAATGATTATTATGATGATTTACTCTCACTTCAGGCTCAAAATAAGTTAATAAACTCAAAAATAAAGAAAATTGTATTAGTTGCAGGGTCGAATTCAAGAGACATAAAGCTTTGTGAGAGGCATTCTATTTCAGTAATCGTTTACAGACCTGAATATGTTTTAGCAAAATTCTTTGAAAACTTTAAAGAGCTCTCCTATTTCTTAAAACTTCAGTCAGGTGATTTCGGTGTAGTAAGATTGGGCCTTCTTAAAAATACTCTTTATCTTTTGTCGCAAGGGAAAAAACTAAATGAATTATGCAATGAAGAAAACAGATCAGAAAAAACTATCAAAAATCGTTTATCAGTTGCAACATTGCTTAATTTAACAATTAAACATAAACACCAATTTTATTTAACAGATTTTGGTAATTCCTTCGTCGAATCTACTGATTCGGGTCTTGATGATAGATTAAGTATTGAGCAGGTTGAAATGATAGCAGAATTCGTGTCAAATAATCCATTCTATTCCTCTATTACTTACACCATCATTTCATTGATTGAATCTGTCTTCGTTTTATCAAAAAGTAATTATCCTGTACCCATGGATTTGCTGAAGGAATATTTTATAAAAGCTGTAGGTAAAGAAAAAACATGGCGCACAGACAGAGCTAGACATACAGCCACATACATTTTCTCGAATTATTCTTGCGAATTAGGATTTTTGTCAAAATACAGCGATTCATTTTATATTACACCAAAAGGGATTCAATCCGTTCTCATTTTACAACTAAATCGCTCTATAAAACTTATTGAATCTCAACAAATTTGAGCAAATTTTGACGAAAATAATTTACTCATTGCAAATGCTGCTGAATGGGAATTAAAATGCCAACGCATTAAGACTACATCTTTAACAACACTGTTTCATATAGAACCCTCTCCTCGCGCTCTAAGATTCGTTCCCAATATTCTTCTGCCTAAATATGGTTGGCCGCATCAATCAGCTGGAGCGGAATACCCGTCTACTGAAATGAGCTTTCGACAAACAATTCATGGACTTACACGCAGTGACCGTGGTTTTAAAATTGTAGTTGATCACAAAGATAGGAAAGTACTATTGTCTTTCGATTCTAATGAAGTTGATCCGAGACATTCTGATTGGTTGGCATCTGTTGAACAGAATGTCGGTTCAGGAGAGTTGGATCCTCAACCATATTGGGGATTTGATTTTCTTTTCCATAAAGCTGGTATGAAATTGCCAAATTGTTTTTATATCCAGGCTGAAGTAAAAAGAGAAGAAGGTAAAGAGTATTTTCACTATAATAGAATACTGATTCTTGAAGGATTCAGTTTTGACAATTTTCTTCAAACACTTGAAGCAGGTAATATACTTGTCGATTTTGATGCAAGGACGGGACACAATCATGGAACGAAATTTAGGTTGCGTCAGAATGCGCACCCAGAACTTTATTCAAATATACTAGAAATTTAATAAATTACCTTTATCTTCAACACTCAAAGCTATCGTCTAAACAGCATATAATGCAGCTAAAGCTGACCGGCTTAGTTAGTTCGCCCATTTCTTGTTATTAATATTTGTAGTATTTTTTCTTGCATAAGGTATAGTTTTACTGTTCATACGGCGGTGGCGTAGATCAAGAGTTAGGACAACAAATATAAAATACAAATTGGAATTTCCTAGACTTACTTTCGCTATACAATATTTCAACTCATAAATTTAATCATTTTGGTAAAGGCAAAATTAAGTTACTTTCTGAAGAATGTATCTCAAATGATTCTTTTACAGCAATTTAGTAAAGCTCTGAAAACAATAACTGCACATTAATGATTAAATATAAAGAGTGGAAGTAAAATAGTTTTAACAAAATTCAGGTGAATTGATTTTTTGGGGGGAACTAAGCTTTTTTCACAGCTTTATACTTATCTACGAAATCCGCTTTTTCGTCATAACAGGAGTGACCAGCAGTTTCACTATCCTGGTCTGTGCTGCAATGCCCACCGCCACAACATCCGGAAGCCCGTTTCTTATATTTACTGAAATGGAGAGCGGCCAGCATGCCGGAAAAGGCTAATACAAAGAGCAGAAAGACGATAATATATTCAATCATTTTAATTTCCGATTCTGTTTAACTCTAAAATCTTTTCAAATTCGGGAGTCATTTTTTCAATAAAACCATCGCCTTCTCTAACAATGAGAAATACCGGGAGTTCCATGTTTAAGGCAAATTTTAACCCCTCATCCGGTCCCATTATATAAATGGCGGTAGCTAAAGCATCGGCAATCATACAACTGTCCTGCATAACAGTGACCGAAGCCAATTGATGAGTGATGGGCCTGCCGGTCCGGGGATCAATCATATGGGAAAAACGAATTCCATCCATTTCAAAATAATTCCGGTAATCCCCGGAGGTTGCCACAGCTTTATTATTCAGTGGAATGATCTTTTGAACACCAAATTCCTCTTGTGGTGTAGCCACCCCGATTTTCCAGTAATTTCCCTGGGAATTTTTACCTCCGGTTTTTATTTCACCGCCAATATCTACCATATAGTTAATACATCCCAGGTTGTCTAGAAGAATTGCCACCTGATCCACCCCATAGCCTTTGGCGATAGCAGAAAGATCGCAGAAAAGCTCAGCAATTGTTTTTCTTAATCCGGGCGGATCAGATTTTACTTGCAGATTTTTATATCCGACCAAAAGTTTGCGGGTTCTGATCTCCTCTTCAGAGGGAATAAGTTCGGGACGGTTTTCAGGGCCGAATCCCCACAAATTAACCAGAGGACCCACTGTAATATCAAAAGCACCGTTGGATCTTGTCGAGATCTTCAGTGCATTTTTTACTACGGTTACCAGTTCAGGGGATACTGGAAACCAGTCCTTCTCTTGGTATTGATTAAATTGACTGATTTCAGAACTATTAAGAAAGGTCGACATCTTTTGGTTAATCTGAGTGAGGAGGCTGTCTATCTGTTTATGCAAGGAATCGGTTTGGATATTGAGGTTGAGGAGGTCTTTTTTAACAATCTTGACCGTATAAACAGTTCCCATAGTGGAACCATTTAATGTGATTAAGTTATCTTGTTGGGTGGGGGTAGTACAACCGAAGAATAGGAATATAAGTAGAGAAGTTCTGAAAATTTTAACCATGCTTAGTGGTTGAAGGGATACCAAACTAGGAACCCTTCTTCTTACGCCATTTCCAGTCCTCATAATATTCCCAACTCTTCATGGCGTTCAACTCCTGCAGTTCGATATCCTTTTCTTGCAGAGTGGCTTTAATGACATCGCCAATAGAGAGTAAACCTATGTACTGACCATCTTTTTTTATTAAAAGGTGCCGAAGCCGCATTCCCAAAAATTTATCTAATAATTGGTAGACGGTATCTGTATGGGGAGCGGAGAGGAGACCAGTAGTCATATAATCCTTGATCTTGGCCACTTTCACATCGAAATTAGCAGTGATGCTGTTGCGCATGAGGTCTCGCTCGGTCCAGATTCCCACAATGTCATCTCCCTCTTGAATCAGGATGCCCCCAATGTGGTTTTTAATCATAATCCGAAGTGCCTCAATGAGGGAAGTATCCGGGGCTACACTAATGAGTTGAGAATCTTTATCTTGAAGAATCTCTGCGGCGGTTTTCATAGATGTCTCCTTCTTGCTAAGGGATTAAGCGATTTCCCTCCCGGTGTAATGCTGATCAACTTGTGGGTAAATCGCTAATAGTAATATTCTAAATGCCAAAATCATCGAACATAATATTTTCCGGTTCCACACCAAGATCGTCCAGCAATTTTAAAACAGCACTGTTCATGAGTGGTGGACCACACAGGTAATATTCCAAGTCTTCAGGAGCAGGATGATCTTTCAGGTAGTGATCGTATAAAATTTGGTGAATAAATCCGATTGGACCATTCCAGTTATCCTCCGGTAATGGTTCAGATAGACCCAGATACCATTTAAAATTTGGATTCTTTTTGGCCAGCTCATCAAATTCCTGGTTGTAAAAAGCCTCTTTAAAACTGCGAGCCCCGTACCAGAAGGTCATTCTGCGGTCACTATGAATTCGTTTTAGCTGATCAAATATATGTGAACGCATGGGTGCCATTCCTGCGCCTCCACCAATAAAGACCATTTCGTTACTAGTGTCTTTGGCGAAAAATTCTCCGTATGGCCCGGAGATCGTAACTTTATCTCCCGGTTTAAGATTGAAAATGAAAGATGACATCTGACCAGGAGGAACCTTAGGGAGATTGGGCGGGGGAGATGCAATACGAACGTTCAACAAGATCAATCCTTCTTCTTCCGGATAGTTGGCCATGGAGTAAGCGCGAATAACCGGTTCGCTGACCTTGGAAACAAATTTGAACATATCATATTTTTCCCATTCCTCACGATACTCTTCCTCGATATCGAAGTCTTTATAATTAACGGTATGAGGAGGGCATTCTATCTGAATATATCCGCCGGCTCTGAAATCAACATGTTCACCTTCCGGAAGTTGTAATAGCAGTTCCTTGATAAAGGTTGCCACACCTTTATTCGATTTAACCGTACATTCCCATTTCTCGATATCAAAGACTTCGGCCGGGATTTGCAGACTCATGTCTCCTTTAACAGGAACCTGACAGGTGAGACGTTGACCTTCCCGTACTTGCCGCCGGGTGAGTTTTGCTTTCTCGGTAATGAGGATGTCTCCGCCACCTTTGGTAATAATCGCCTTGCACTCACCGCAGGTACCAGCCCCGCCACAAGCCGAGGGTAAATATATTTTATGGTCTGTAAGCGTATTGAGCAACTTGTCGCCGGTCGATACTTCCAGGGTTTTTTCCGGATCATCATTAATAAATATTTTTACACTCCCGGTGGCAACCAGTTTCGATCTGGCAAATAAGATGATAAAGACCAGAAAGAGGATAATTACTGTAAACATTAAAACGCCAAATAAAACGAGAGATATTCCTTCCATTCTCTTTTCCTTATAATTGAATTCCTGAAAATAACATGAATGCAATCGCCATCAATCCAGTGGTGATAAAGGTAATGCCCAGACCCCGCAAACCTTCCGGAACGTTGCTGTATTTCATCTTTTCCCGGATACCGGCCAACGCGATGATGGCCAGGGCAAATCCTACACCGGTCCCAAAACCAAAGGTGACGCTTTCTGCAAAATTATACTCCCGTTCCACCATAAACAAAGATCCACCAAGAATGGCACAGTTAACGGTGATCAATGGCAAAAATATGCCCAGGGAGTTATAGAGTTTGGGGAAAAACTTGTCCAGGGTCATTTCCAGAATCTGGACCATGGAGGCAATCACGCCAATATAAGTTACCAGGCCCAGAAACGAAATATCCACATTAGAAAGGCCGGCCCAGCTCAAGGCGCCTTCTTTGAGAACATTATGGTAGATCAGATTGTTGACCGGCATGGTAATTCCCTGAACGACTACCACCGCAATTCCCACGCCCACCGCTGTTTCTACCCGTTTGGATACGGCCAGAAATGTGCACATACCCAGGAAAAACGCCAGGGCCATATTTTCTATAAAAATAGATTTAACAAATAAGCTCAGATGATGTTCTAACATAACCTATTCCTCTTCGACTTGTTCTGGTTTCCAGGTCCTTATTACCCAAATAAGAAAGCCGATGAGTATAAAAGCACTGGGTGAAAGCAGAAATAAACCATTCGGATTATACCAACCGCCCTCAGTATTGAGGGTAAATATGGTGTAACCCATTAATTTTCCGGCACCAAATAGCTCTCTAAAAAATCCCACGAACAGTAATATAAAGGTATATCCGAAGCCGTTGCCCAGGCCGTCCAGAAGGCTTGCAGCTGGTGGATTTTTTAGAGCAAAAGCTTCTGCCCGGCCCATGATAATACAGTTGGTAATGATAAGGCCGACATATACCGAAAGTTGTTTACTGATATCGAAAGCATAGGCCTTAATAATCTGGTCCGCAATGATTACCAGCGAAGCGATGATGGTCATTTCCACCAGAATGCGGATACTGCTGGGAATGTGATTCCGAATGAGACTGACCGACAAATTGGAAAATGTAAGAACAAAAATTACCGCCAGGGCCATAACCACTGAAGTTTCCAGTTTGGAGGTGACCGCCAGCGCGGAACAGATACCCAGGATCTGCCGGGCAATAGGATTTTCATTAAATATGGGATCCAGCAGTATTTTTCTATATTTTGTCATCTATTATCTCCTCTCTAAGTCTTTCGAAAAAAGGACCGTAACCATTTTCGCCCAGCCAGAATTTGATAGACTTGTCTATTCCCCGGGTCGTGAGGGTAGAGCCAGAGAGTCCATCAATCTGATACATGGCTTTTTCACTTGAAGGATCCACCCTGCCTTTGATAACTTCAATTTTTACATTCCAGTCATTATCAAACGCCTTTTTACCTTTCCAGATATTTTTCCAGTTGGGGTTGTCCACTTCTCCGCCCAATCCGGGTGTCTCGCCGTGTTCATAATATGTGAATCCTTTGATGGTCTGAAGATCTTTATCTAAAGCCATAAAACCATACATGGTGGACCAAAGTCCCTTTCCATAGACAGGCAATATAATTTTCTGAATCTCTCCCTCTTCTTTAACATAATATACTGCCATATACTTGGGAATTCGTTTTAACTGAGCGAGATCCTTATCAGGTGGAATTTTCTGTCCATACTCGGGATCCCTCACAATAGTTTTAATATCAAAATCTTGTGCGTTGAGTGCATCGCTATACATATCCTCTGAGATTTCCTCACCAGTTTCCAGGCTAATAATTACACCTTCAATGTACTGTTCATATATTTTTGTTAGCTCAGGACCTTTGTCCAGAAGATCTCCGGCCTGCAGAATATTCTTTAATTTATCCAGTTTCTTATTCTGTTCCTGCCTGGCATTCAGGGTAACTGCGGCGGTCGAGACCAGAAGGGAGCAGACGATACAGACTCCCAGGGCCACCACCACGATCTTTTTCTTACTTTCAGCTGACATCTCTGAGTAATCTCCTTTTGATGTTTGCATTGATAAAAATTCTATCTATGATGGGTGCGAAAACATTCATGAACAGGATAGCCAGCATCATCCCTTCCGGAAATGCGGGATTAACAACCCGGACTAACACCACCAGAATCCCGATGAACAGACCATACCAATAACGTCCCTGATTAGTCATGGCTGCGGTCACCGGATCCGTGGCCATATACACCATACCGAAGGCATAACCGCCGAGAACCAGATGCCACATAGGGGAAATCTGAAACATGGGATTGGTGCTGCTACCGAGAATATTAAAGAACAGTGAGGTTGCGATCATTCCAATCATCACGCTGACCATAATACGCCAGGAACCTACCCCACTTGCAATCAGAATGACCGCCCCAATCAGGCAGGCCAGGGCGGAGGTCTCGCCCATCGATCCCGGAATAAGTCCTATGAAAGAATCCATCCAGGATGCGGTAAGATTCATGGCTGGATCTGCAAATTCCGCCAGAGGGGTGGCCCGGCTAAAGCCATCTGCTGCTACCCAAACTTTATCTCCGGAAATTTCTGCCGGATAAGCGAAGAATAAAAAGGCCCGACCGGCGAGAGCTGGGTTGAGGATATTCATACCCACACCACCAAAGATCTCTTTTCCGATGACTACACCGAAACTAATACCCAGAACTATCTGCCACCAGGGAATATCTGGGGGCAGAATGAGAGGGAAAAGTAAACTGGTTACCAGAAATCCTTCCTGAATCTCATGTTTTCTGATGGTTGCGAAAACTACTTCCCAGAATCCACCTGCAGCAAGCGTGATGATATAGACCGGGAAGAAATATAAAGCCCCATGGAACATATTATCCAGGATGCTTCCGGGATTAAATCCTAATCCAAAGAAGGTAAGAACAGTTCCGCGCCATCCTTCAGCCACAGTTTGGCCCATTAGAGCCAGGGCTAAATTGGCCTGGTAACCGGTATTGTAAAGGGCCATAATCACAGTGGGCACCAGGGCATATACCACCATCATCATCATGCGTTTAAAATCTATCCCGTCCCTGATATGAGAGGGATAGCGGGTGGTTTTCCCCGGTGTATACAGGAAACCATCCAACGCTTCATAGAGATAGTAAAGCTTTTCTAATTTTCCACCTTTTAGAAAATGCTTTTCCTGTTTATCAATGAAATTACGTAGAAATCTCACTAGCCTTCCTTTTCAATTAGGTTTAAGGTTTCTCTTAAGTTTAATCCATGATCAATTTTTGCGGGACAGACAAAGGTACAGAGGGATAAATCTTCCTCATCAAGCTCCAGGCATCCCAGCTGTTCAGCCTCTTCCACGTCGGTTACTGCTACCGCCCTGAGAAGGTAAGTTGGAATGATGTCCAGGGGCATGACTTTTTCATAATTTCCGATGGGCACAATGCAACGATGTCCGCCATGCAGAGCAGTTGTGAAATTAAATTTTTTCCAGGGGAACAGGCTGGAAGCCATAACCCGGGTAAACGAATATAAATTAAAACCGAGAGATAGCCAGCCAAAAAATTTTCGGCTCCTTTCCTCGGGTAAAAGGGAAATCTGCTGATGGTATCTTCCCAGATAGGCGGTGGGACCTTCTGCAATATGCCCGGATAGTATAGAACCGGAGATTGCCCTGTTTTCACCTTCTTTCATCTCACCGAGCGTGAGGTCTTCAACGGCAGCACCCAGCCGTGTACGAATCAGGCGGGGATTTTTTGCAGCCGGACCCGCCAGGGAAATGATTCTTTCCAGAAACAGCTTTCCGGTACTGAACAGATAACCGACAGCAATCACGTCCTGAGGATTGATGTACCAAACCGATTTCTTTCGGCCTACCGGATCAAGAAAATGGATATGGGTTCCTGCCAATCCTGCCGGATGTGGTCCGCTAAATTCTTCAACAGTAAGTTGTGGCATATCAGCCGTGGGAATATTTGAACCGGGATATTTACAGATAAAGAGCTTACCTTCAGTAAGTTTGGCTAATATTTTCAGGCCGGTGATGAAATTCTGCTTGTTTACCTCAATGATTTTTTCAACAGACGGTGCCAGGGGATTGGAATCCATACCAGTAATGAAGATAGAGTGAGGTGTTGTTTCCGGATCGGCAACCTTACTGAAGGGTCTTACCCGGAGTGCTGTCCATAATCCCGATTCCAGGAGCTGTTTTTTGATGGTATTGCGGTCCAGATTATCCAGTTCTGCTTCCTTGAATGAAGAAAAGGTGATATCGTCTTCGCCGTTCACTTCGATGACCGTTGAAAGAAATTTCCGTTTTTCCCCACGGTTGATTTCAATAACAGTCCCTGCGCCGGGAGCGGTATAACGAACCTGAGGCATCTTTTTGTCAGTGAATAATACCTGTCCAATCTTTACCTGATCCCCAACCTTCACAGCCATGGTCGGTTTCATGCCCACGTAGTCTTCACCCAGTACAGCAACCTTCTTTGGAACATTTCCATCGCTGATTACCTGTTCAGGCTGTCCGGTTATTGGTACATCCAATCCTTTTTTGATTTTTGTTAATCCCATATTGTTTTTCCGTATCAGGTGTATGGTTATGTGATTATAATATCAAACTCTGGTGAAAAATTTAAGGCTTAACATCAATCAAAATCAACTGTTAGATTTTTTTTTCAACCTGCAGGTCTGCCTGAAAATGTTACCCTCTTATTTTTATTTTGATTCATTCATAAAACCTTACGCCGAGCCGCAAGTAATGAGAAGAATTTTGTCCACTGATTTCACGAATTAACACGAAACTATATAATGAATTTATTTTGAAATGGTATTTAATTTTTTTCGTGAAAATTGGTGAAATTCGTGGACCATAAAAACATATCACATTGCCACTCTTTGCGGTTTTGCGTGATGATTAATCCAGATAAAGTCCTCATATATTTTTCGGACTGAATATCTGATACAGAATAGGAACGATAATCAGAGTAAGTAAGGTAGAAGCAATGAGTCCGCCAATAATGGTCCATCCCATGGGTGCCCAGAGGCTTCCACCTCCCAGAGTGAGGGGCAACAGGCCTCCGATGGTGGTAGCAGTGGTTAATATGATGGGAACAAAACGGGTTTCTCCCGCCTGAATCAATGCGTCCTTCAGATCGATTCCCTCTGCCCGTAGCTGATTGGTATAATCCACCAGAATAATAGAGTTGTTTACCACAATCCCTATCAAACTGGTTAATCCTACAAATGCCGTGAATGAAAAGGAGTTACCGGTAATCAGCAAAGTAACTACCGACCCGACCAGGGCAAACGGAATGGCTGAGAAGACGATCAATGGCTGGCTGTAGGAACGGAATTGCAGTACCAGCACCGCAAAAATGGATATGACGGCAATCAGAACCGCCTGCATCATCCCTCCAAATGATGCCTCCCGGCTTTCCAATTCCCCGCCAACTGAATATTGGTATCCTTTAGGCCATTTAAATTGATCCAGTTTTTCCAGGACGTTGCGGGTCACCTCATCCACTGAATAGCCGGAAATCACATCGGAAGTTAAAGTTGCATTGCGGTCCATATTATGATGATCAATTAACATGGGGGTTGCCTTAAATTCGATAGCAGCAACTTGCTTCAAGGGAACCTGGGCGCCGGTGAGAGACGATACATAGATTTTATCAAAATCCGATATTGTAGGTGTTCCTTTCTTGGGAAGCCGGACTACGATCTGGTATTCCTTGCCTTCTGCATCATGATAATTGGAAATGGGAATACCGGCAATACTGGTTCGAACAGCCCGGTCAATATCAACCAGGGGTATACCCAATAATCCTGCCTTGGCTCTGTTAATATTTACATGGAGATCGGTTTTGGAAGTGCGCAAAGGATTATTAATATTAATTGTACCCTCGGTAGATAGCATCATCTCTTCTGCTACCCGGGCAAGGTTTTTCAGACTGTCCAGGTTATCGCCCAGAATTCGAATTGCAATCGGTGCCTCAACCGGTGGTCCCTGCTCGAACTCCTTAACTTCAATTTTCGCACCCGCATAAGTTGAAAACTCATCACGAAGGTTCTGAATGAAGCGGGAAAAGGTGCCCGGTTCATAGCTATGAAGCTCAATGAATATTTGTGCATGGGTACTCTTTTCATATTCGGGAATCACATTATAATATATTCTGGGATTTCCCCGGCCGATATTGGATGCAAAATGTTTGATCTCTTTTTTCTGAAGAAGAACCGCTTCCACATCACTGGCAACCCGGGCAGTTTGATGAATACTTGTTCCATCAGGGGTATTGATATTGATAATCAGCTGGGGCTTCTCAGCTTTCGGGAAAAAACTGACTCCCACAAAAAATTGAAAGAAGAGTAAACTTCCAAAAAATATGGCAGATGCTCCTCCCAAATATTTCGCCGGGTTTGATAGTGCATGCTGTAAACGTG